>JBEVLH010000001.1:0-4003 GCA_040509255.1 Hyphomicrobium sp.
CCGTATCGCCGAACGTCATGGCTTCGGGCTGCGCGGCAATCAGTTCGCCGAGGCGGGCCTTGACCGATTCCGATCCGCCTTCCGCGACCAGATCCGCGACGGAATCTTCGAACCGCCGGACATCGGCCTTCGAGACGCCGAGCGCATCGGCGCGCGCAATCTCGAGCTGACTCATCGGGATGCCGGTGGCAATCTGCGCCGTGTATTCGCCGAACGCCGCGATCAGCAGCAATTGCTCAAATTCCCCGAAGCGTCCTTCGCCCTCCAGCCGGCTCGCCCAATCGTGCATCTGGCGAAGGCCTTCGACAGTCGTCGCGAGCCACGCAAGGCCGTGCGCCGCGTGCTGGGCTTGATCGACGCCACCTTCTTCCTGGATCTTGATCCGCACGCCGGCTTTTGCCGCCTGCAGAATCTTGTCCGCGCCGGCAACGGCCTCGCCACATCGCTCGATGAGCTTGGCGGAACCGGCGGCAAGAAGGTTGTCTCCAGCCTTCAGGGGCGTAACGGACATGCTTTTCTCCTGAGGAATACCAATATGCCCAGCGGAACGCCGGACGATATTCAATGCGCTAAGCGTCAAATCACCGCTCGGGAATGATTAGTCAACTGGTCAAGGATCGCAACAAAGGCTCACGCGACCTATCCGCCCGAAATCGGCAGCGTTGACGGCCCTTGCGAACTTCCCGGGCGTCCGGCCGTTTACTCTCTCGCCTGCTCGTTTAGGGCTCTGTGTCAAAAAAGCCGCCTCGCGACCAGTTCGGACGATGTCACTGTGGACCGCGATTGACCAAAACACTAGGTTCCGCGCCGGAAAGCCAAAACTGCCTGGAGAAGAAACAATCCATGAAGCGCATGCGCAGATTGCTCGAAGCCCTATATCGGGTTTACGAGCACTCCGGCTTTGCGATGGCAGGCGCGGTTGCATTCTCGTTCGTCGTCTCGATCTTCCCCTTCTGCATCTTCCTCGGCGCGCTCTCGGGCTATATCGGTGGCCGCGAGCTGGCGCAGGATGCCATAACCCAGCTGTTCGCGATCCTGCCCGCGCCGGTCGCCCAGGGCATCGCCCCTCAGGTCGAGGCGGTGATGGGAACCCGCCGTATCGATCTCGCAACCCTCAGCGGCTTCCTCGCGCTCTTCTTTGCCACTAGCGCCGTCGAGACCCTCCGCGCCGCCCTCAACGGCGCCTACCGGGTCCGCGAAAAACGGCCTTATCCGCTCTGTCTTCTGATCAGCATGGTGTTCGTGTTCATCAACGGCATCTCGACCCTCGTCCTGACCTGGGCAGTCGTCGTCGGCCCAAGCGTCGTCGGACCTGCCATCGCGTCGAACCTTCCAGCGGGATGGGTCCGGACGCTGTTCGACTCCAGCGACATCGGTCCGGGCATTCGGTATGGCCTCTCCGGAGCCGTGATGGCGGCGCAGCTCTTCGCCCTTCACCTTCTGCTTGCGGCCGGCAAGCGCCGCCTCGCCGACGTATGGCCGGGCATCGCGCTCACCATCTTGCTGTGGCTCGCGCTCGCCGGGCTTTGGTCGCACTATCTCGAGATCACGAACTACTCGCTATTTTACGCCGGTCTCTCGCAGCTGATGATCGCGCTGATCTTCTTCCAGTTCACCGCCATCACCATCCTCCTCGGCGCCGAACTCAATCGCGGCATCATGGAAATGAAGCGAATGCGCCGGGAAGCGGTAGAGCGCGCGGCTTTTCATGCCGATTCTCCGCGTTCATCGTCGGCCCAGCCGTCCTAGCGACGCCCCACGGTGCGTCAGTGCAGGCCGGCCAGAGCACCGGCGCGCAGCCATTTGTCGGCGACGATACACCGCCCGAAGGGATGCACGAGCGCGTCCGTCCAGGTTTCCTTGACGACGGCCGCCTGGGTCCGGGCCTGCATGACGCGGCCCGAAGCGCCATAAGCGACGGCCAGCCCATGCTGGCAATGCAAATACGCCGGATTGAGTTCGACGCCGCGCGCGAACGCCTCGATGGCAGCGTCATAGTTGCCGAGCGCAAAATTTGCGGTGCCCTGAGCTTCGAACTGAAAACACGAAGGATTTGGCTGCAGCCGAAGGCTCAGTTCTATGGTCTCGACCGCCCGCTCGGGCTCGCCGCTCAGCGCCAGGATGAAGGATAGGAACAGCCGGGCATCAGCCGACGTGGGATCGATCTCGCAGGCCGTCTGGCCTTCTCGGATCGCCGTATCGTAATCCGCCAGAAACAAGTGGCTCCAGCCCAGCACGGACCGCGCGAATGCGGACCGTCCATCGAGTTCGACGGTGCGACGAGCATGCCGCGCGCCGGCATCGACCAGATAACCGCAGTCCGAGGTGAGCGAAGCGTTCAGAATGTACGAGCGCGCCAACCAATAGTGCGCGCTGGAATAGGTCGGATCGAGGTCGATGGCGCGGCAAAAATGGCGTTGCGCGATCGCGCACGCTTGCACCGTGTAATGCCAGTGCCATTCCAGCCCGCGAACGAGTTCGTCCCGAGCCGCCACGCGAGGAAGTCCGCTACCAGCCGATCGACGCATTTCGATCCTTGGAGCGTAGGTGCCCTTCGGCAGCTCGATATGGATGGGATCGCTGCGTCCCGTCGTTTGATAATACGCGGTGAGTTTAGCGCGCAGCCGTCCCGCCTCGATGCGTACGATCGGATCAGAGACGGGGTCGAAGGCAGCCGGACGGCCAAACACCGCAACGCCGACGACGTAACCTTTCAGATAGTGTTGCCGTCCGGCCAGCGTCTCGGACACGATGTAATCGAGGAAGCGCTGTTTGCGCGGCGAATTTGCGAAGTAGCCGCTGCTGAAAATGCGCGCGAGTTGCAGTCTGACCGCGGCTTGATCGGTTTCGTTCCAGCACGACCGCGACACCATTGGCATGGTCCCGACTCCGCACGCATCACCGCAACTGGGCACGACCGGCCGTATACCCCGCGCGCCGGACGTTACTGTTACATCCTATGATCAACTCCGGCGATCTGCCAACGTCTCCCCAACAATAATCCGTAGACGGCCGGTCGTGGCGGTCGTCGTTAAGGGAGCGGTACCGAAATGGAGTTCAGAATCCTGTTCATCGCTTTAGGAAGTGTCCCCGCGTTTGCCTGCGCCGCCGTGGCTGGTACGTCGAGCAGCGAGGTCGGCGCCCTTTCCTGCGTCACCGATAAATGGACCGAGAAAGAACTCGCGAAAGGCCACAAGGTCGCTGATTGGGTCGGACGTTGCGTCATCGTCCCCGACGATCCCGAGCATCCCAAATACACCGAGGAGTGCACGGTGAAGTACGAGTATCTGCCGGACGAGAGCTGGAAAGCCGCCGGCACCTGCACTTACTTGTTCGCCAGCGGAGATAAGATCTACGACAGCATCGAGGAAGGCTCACATCTGAAGCCATCCGTCTACAAAATCACGGGCGGTACCGGTAAGTACAAAGGAGCAAGCGGCGGCGGGACATACTCATGCGATACTCTGACCGAGACGCTTTGCGGTGGACGATATAAGGGCGAGATCGTTTTGCCGTAGGCGACAGTCACGAGTTTCCTGAATGCAAAAAGCGCGGCATCGATGCCGCGCTTTTTTTTCTTGTCGGTCGGCGATCGCTTGCGCGATCAGCCCGACTTCGGACCCGCCTCGATGACGTCTTCAAGTGTCCGAAGGCCCGTCGTCGGCGCCGACACCAGCACCGCCATGTTGCCCGGCTTGTGCTCGTTTCTCATCATGCGCATGTGCGCCTTCGGGATCTGCGCCCACGAGAAAACTTCCGACATGCACGGGTCAATGCGACGCTCGATGACAAGCCGGTTGGCCTGGCTGGCCTGCATGAGGTTGGCAAAATGCGAGCCTTGCACGCGCTTCTGGTGCATCCACAGATAGCGAGCATCCATCGTCAGATTGTAGCCCGTTGTTCCGGCACAAATCACGACCATGCCGCCGCGCTTCACGACCTGCACTGAGACCGGGATCGTCGTCTCGCCCGGGTGCTCGAACACGCAGTCGACGTTGACGCC
>JBEVLH010000002.1:0-7683 GCA_040509255.1 Hyphomicrobium sp.
CGCGGTCGGGACCTTTCGCGACGCCGATCAGCGCGATGTCGTGTAAGCCGAAGCCGGCAAGAACTTCCCGAGCAACTGAAAGCTGCCCCAGACCGCCGTCGATCAGCACGAGATCTGGCCTGTCCGGGAACGCACGCTCGTCCGCCGCGTCGTCAGCCTCGATGATGGGCGACAGCGGCCCTCCCTCGACATCGGCTGCAATCTCATCCACCTCCGTCGCGATTTCCTCGAGAATTTCTGCCTCCGCAATGCGCTTGAAACGCCGCGTCAGGACTTCGCGCATCATCGCGTAGTCATCGCCGGGGGTGGTGTCGGGCGACTTGATGTTGAACTTCCGGTATTGCCCTTTGACGAAGCCTTCCGGCCCGGCAACGATCATTCCGCCGACTGCATTCGTCCCTGAGATGTGGCTGTTGTCGAACACCTCGATCCGGCGCGGAATGGCGGAGAGACCGAAACGCTCCGCTGTTCCTTCGAGCAGTCGCGCCTGCGACGAACTTTCCGCGAGCTTTCGCCCGAGTGCTTCGCGCGCGTTCGAAAGCGCGTGCTCGACGAGCGTCGACTTCGTCCCGCGCGACGGAACGCGAATTTCGACTTTGCGCTCGGCTTTTGTCGTCAGGGCTTCCGCAAGCAGCTCCCGGTTTGGGATGTCGTGCGAGATCAGGATGAGCCGCGGCACCGGTTTGTCGTCGTAGAACTGTGCGATGAAGCTATCGAGAACTTCATCGACATTCAAAGACCTGTCAGCCTTCGGGTAATAGGCGCGATTGCCCCAGTTCTGACCGGTTCGGAAGAAGAACACCTGAATGCACGTCTGGCCGCCGTCCTGATAGGCACCGAACACGTCGGCTTCCTCGACACCTTCCGGGTTGATCGACTGATCGGCGGTGACATGGGCCAACGCCCACAGTCGGTTGCGGTACGTCGCTGCCGTTTCGAACTCGAGCTTCTCGGCCGCTTCCGTCATCAGCCGTTGATACATCTGCCGCACGGTTTGGCTTTCACCACTCAGAAAGCGCTCTGCTTCGCCGACCAGCTTGCCGTAGTCGCCTAGGTCGATTTCACCCGTGCACGGCGCCGAGCAGCGTTTGATCTGGTGCAGCAGGCAAGGCCGGGTGCGGCTCTCGAATACGCTGTCGGAGCACGAGCGCAGGAGGAACGCGCGCTGGAGCATGTTGACGGTGCGGTTCACCGCTCCCGCCGAAGCAAAGGGCCCGAAGTATTCGCCCTTCCGGTTGCGTGCGCCGCGATGCTTCATCACGGCCGGCGCCGCATGGTCGCGCGAGATGAGGATATACGGAAACGACTTGTCGTCTCGCATCAGCACGTTGAAGCGCGGACGGAAGCGCTTGATCAGGTTCGCTTCGAGCAGCAGCGCTTCCGCCTCGGTGCGCACCGACACGAATTCCATCGACGCCGTCGCCAGGATCATGCGCGCGATGCGATTGGTATGACCGTTGAGACGCGCGTAGTTCGAGACCCGCGCCTTGAGCGACCGCGCCTTGCCGACATAAATGACGTCGCCCGCTGGATCGAGCATCCGGTAGACGCCCGGGCTCTGCGGAAGCATCTTGAGATAGGCGGCGATCACCTCCGGTCCCGTCTTTGCGGGCCCCGCCGGAGGTATCATCGTCTGGGGTTCTTCGGTCATGGCGCACCTAAAATTGGGCCGCCTCCGAGGTCAAGCAAGGCATTCGCTGCTGCGCCACAAAATCACCATCCCGAGGGCGTGGTGTCTAAATTCGTTGAAAGATCAGGGGATACGCTGCGCCGAGGGGGGCTGTCATGCGTCGCATCATAGCCGTACTCGGCCTAGCACTGCTTGTTGCCATGCCGGCATTTGCGCTGGCGAAACCGGCGAAGGACAAGGGGCCCAAGCCTTTTCAGAACGCTGAAGAGCTTCTCAAGTGGATCAACGGCTACCGCAAGGAGCCTGATCCAAACCGCGTGCCGCAAGCGGTGAAGGCGATGTCGGCCTTCGGCGTCACGAGGGACACGGATCAGTCCGGCGTCTACATCGGCTTCGTCGCGGGTACCCTTGGCGCCAATCCTCGGACTGCCGACGATTTGATCGGCAAGATGTTCCCGCTACCGCCGGAAGATCAGGTTATCGTTATCAAAGGGATCGCCTATTCCGGCCTGCCGCGCTGGCGTCAGACCATGACGAGCTTTGTGGAGCGCATGCCCGCCCGAAAGGTGCTGATCGACAAATATGTCTTTGGCAACAAGCCGACGTTGACCGAAATATCGATCAAGGACGACGCCGGCGTAATCGATCTCAACTGGGGTTATTATTTCGCGACCGGCTGGGAAGCGCCGATCAGGCGCATCGTTGCCGCGCTGGAATTGTCTCTTGATAAAGACAAGGTCGACTACCTGACGGTCGGCGCCATGGCGAAATGGACGCTCGCGCAGAACGCCTCTCGCAATGACGATCTCCTGACGATGCTGAAAAAGATTTCGAGCGATGCCGACCCGAAGATCCAGAAGCCGCTGGGCGAGGTGATCGACGCAGCCGAGACGCTTGAGCTTTCGAAGTTGCGCAAAGACGCGCTGGCGTCGATCGACGAATTGAAGATGAAGGGCTCGGAAAGTCTGCGTAACTACAACTGGTGGGGACAGGCCGGGCAGACGGTCCTCGCCCTCGGTTGCGTGGCGGCCGGTGCGCTGGGGCAGGTCGAGTTCGGCATCCCGTGCGTCGTCGGGGGCGCTGCGTCGACCGCCGCCCTCAAGTATCTTGCGCCATCATCGCAATAAGGCGTGTTGCTTCACTCGTCAGGGCAGTTCACGCGAGCGTCCGCGAGCGCGGCATCGAGGTCTTCGTATTCGCCGACGATTTCGGCTCCGACCGCTTCCGTCCGCTGATAGGCCTCGAACATCGGCCTCTCGAAGCCATCGATGATCGTCAGCGCCGTGAACTGCACTTCGGCACCTGATCGTGAGCGGATGAGCAGTGTCTTGTGGCCGCCGTAACTGGCGGTCAGCACCTTGCAGGAAGAAGGCTGCGCTTGCGCCGCAGCCTTTGCCGCGGCGCCAAGGTCAGCGGGTAGAGGACCGCCCAGGCGCGACGGCTCCGGCGTTTCGGGAGCAATGTGGAATGTCGGGAGCCAGGGGAGGAAGCCCGAGCTTTCCGATGCAGCCGCCACTTTTGCAACTGGCTCGGGGGGAGCCGTAGCGGCGACCGCATTCGGCGTTGCGGACGAAGCAGCGTCATCCGGCTTTATCACCGTCGCGGCGCTCCACGTGCTCTTCGCGGATTTCCGCTCGTGCGAAATACGCGCGGTCTTCTTTGATTTTTGAACAGGCTTTCCCGGCTTAGTAGATTTCGACGCTTGTTTTTTCTTCGACGCCGGCTTTGCCGCAACGGGATCCGCAAGATCTTCCGGCTTTGGGCCTCCAAGTCCCGACGGCGGCCGGAACGGATAACGCCACTCGCGCCGGATCTGCAAAGGCTGAGGCGGGGCCACGTCACTCTCGGCCGCCTGCGCCGGAGGTGTGCAGTAGCGCTGCGCGAAAAGGTTCGCCACGAAGTCGATGGACTTGGCATACGCCCGATCCGTCGCCCATCGCCGCGCCAGGTCTCCGAACGTTACAGACCGTCCAAGCCGGTTCGACAGCTTGATGATGTCGTCCTGGTTCTCGCGCGTGCGTTTGGCGATGGGCGCCACCAGATGCTCGCCTGAGTAGGCCACCAAATGTTGGATCTGGGCGTGCACGCCAGTTTTCACGTCGGGAAAACGCTCCCCGCGCACGCCGCCGCCTGTCGCTCCAATCCCGGCGAAATTGTTCTGCGTCTCCCAGACGTCGCCACGCCGGCCGTCGCCGCGCCGATAGCTGAGGAAGTTCGTTTCGAGAGCCATCTGGAAGAAGGCGTAGTCCCAGCGAACGCGCCAGCCTTCGCCGTAATATTTGTACCAGCGCGCGATCTCGCGAAAGCGCGGATCAAGGTGCGGATTGCGATCGCCAAGAAATGCCATCAGCCGTTCCGGTGTGACGCATACCGGAACTTGATTGCTCTCGCTCGTCCGGATCGGCGGCGCGGCCTCGGCGCTCGTTATGCCGAGCACCAACACCGCAGACGCCATCGCGGCACACAGAATAGGGGATGCAAGCGGCTTCGCTGTCGCCATCAAAAGGCCCTCTGCGACGGTTCGTCGATCAACCGTCTGGGCAGAGTTCGAAGGCCTTATCTAGGGCTTGCGACGGGCTTGAGAATTCGCCGACTTTCACGCCGCCCTTGGCATAAGCGGAGATATAAGCGTCGGCTTCGCGTTTCTCCGACCCTTCGTTGACGTCAAGCACGGTGTAATTGTCCTGCGCGTCGGCACGGGCGCGGATGATCACCGAGTGACCGCCGCCGTAGCTTGCCGTCCAGACCTTGCACTTTGGCTTGACCGCGGAAGGCGGGATCATCATTGCGGTCTTGGTGCTGACACCCGTAGTCACCGACGCCTTCGTGCCGGCTCCGAGCGCCGCCGTCTGCACTTTTTTACCGGAAGTCTTCTTGATAGGCGCAACGGGAGCCGAGTCCGCGGGCGCCTGCGCCTCCGCCGATGAGTCGGCATTGTCATCGGACGGGGCGGCAGCATTGATGATCTTGAAAGACGTCGGCGCTTGATCGGCTGCGGCCGGTTCGCCAACGGCAGGTGCCGTATCCGCTGCCGGGATCAAGGACTCAGCGCCGAGGCTCGACCGGTTGAACGAACCCGACTTGCGCGCTTCTTCCGCTGCACGCTTTGCGAGGGCGGCGCCGGAGAGGTATCCGCCTGTGTCGGACGGGGTATCGTCAGCTGCCGCCGTTTGTGTCGGCGCAGCATCGGTTACTGGCGTTTCTGGCGTCACAGCGGCAACAGTCTTCGCCGGTGCCGCGCCCGGCTTTGCGAGTGCCAGCAACTCGGGCTGCGGATCGGCCTCTCTGCACGGAGATCCGTAGAAGGCTTCGGCGAGCGCGCGGATATCGCGAGAATACTTTCGCGACGTCGGAGCCCACTGCTTTGCAAGCTGTTCGTACGTCACCGGTCCGGTAAGGGACTTCTGCCATGAGGTCAGCACACCCCATTCCTGAACCTTGCGAGTCCGCTCGGCGACCGGATCGTCGATGTGTTCGCCCGCATACATCAGAAGATGCTGAAGGTGGGCTTTGACGCCCGTTGCGACATCGGGAAAACTCTCGCCGGGGACGTGCTTGCCCGTCGCGCCCATGCCCGCGAAATTATTCTGCGTGGCCGAGACGTCGCCCTTGAACGTCAGATTGCCCGTCTCGAGCATCATCTGGAAGAAGGCGATATCCCATCGGATCTTGAGTTCGTCGCCAATCCTCATGTAATCGGCCGCGATCGTTCGGAAACGCGGATCGAGGTCCTGGTTGCGGCTCTCGAGGAAGCCCATGAGGCGGCCCGGCGTCGTACACGCCGGAACCTTGTTTTTTGCGTTCAGTTCGACCTGAGGAAGCCCCTCGGCCTGAGCCGGCAGGGACATGGCAGCCAGCGGAAGGGCTGCAGCAAAGACGAACGCCCATGGCGTCCGGACGCGGCAAAGCATGGTTACACCCATAAGCACGCGGCACCCCCAGTGAAGGCGCCCAACAGAACCATTAAGGTTCGTAGGCGCTTAACGTTAACAAAGTATTGATGAGCCCCCCGTTTGGACCCGAATCCTAAAGTCGCCAACCATTTAGGCGGTATTTAGAACGGCTCGCGGTTAGATTGAGGCACGAGCGTGTTTCGCTAAGTCATTCGCGCGTCAGGCGAGATGCTGACCGCCGTCTAGAGCGATCATCTGACCTGTGAGCGACGGCGTCGCGAGAATGAATCGGACAGCGGCCGCAATTTCGTCGGTGGAGGCGCCGCGGCCGAGAAGCGTCGACCGGCTCTCGCGTTCGAAATCGTCTTCAGTCTGATGAACGCTGCGCAAGACCGGGCCCGGGCCAATGGCATTGACGCGGATGCGGGGTGCCAAAGCCTGCGCGAGCGTCCGGGTCGCGGTCCACAGCCCCGCTTTCGAGATCGTGTACGAAAAGAACTCGGGTGTGAGGTCCCAGACTCGCTGATCGATGATGTTGATGATGTTGCCTTCGGTCTCGCTCGGTAATCCTGCGGCCATCGCTTGGGCGAGGAACACCGGCGCCTTGAGATTGATTCCGAGATGCAGATCCCAGGTCGTGCTGTCGAGGCTCTGAACGGTGTCTGGGAGGAATTCCGAGGCGTTGTTGATGAGCACGGTGGGCGGCCCGAGTGAACGCGTGACATCGCCGACGAGCGCTTGGGGCTCGTCGGGGTTGGCGAGATCCGCCCGAAACGATTGAGCCCGCCCGCCGCGACCTGTAATTTCTGCTGCGAGTTGGTCAGCATCTGCCGCGGACTTTCGGTAATGGATGGCGATCGTCCAGCCGGCGTTCGAAAGATCTAGCGCCAGCGCGCGCCCAATCCGGCGCGCGGCGCCTGTGATGAGCGCCGTTGGAGCGCCATTTTCACGTCCAGTCATGAGTCTCCGACTTTGGATTCGCTGAAGCGCGGTGCGTTGTAGCGGCCACGGACCGCCATCCTAGAACTATAGTGGGGACACGGATACGCGATGCTACCCGACCTGCCTTTGAGAATGCCTCCGGTTTTTGCAGCTTGCCTTCACCTTGGCTTTCTCCAGGTCACGCATGTGCCCAATTTCAAGGCATATTCGTGAAGCACGGGCTTCTTATCCCAGCAGAGTGGCCAAGAGGTAACATAGGCTTAGCAAGTCACACACTGTGTCCGCTAAACGCTTGTGCCAGCCCCCCAAAAAAGATTTCCTAATCCCGGAGCGGTTGAGAGTCGCGTTGTCCGCATAGAGCGGGATTGCGAGCCGCAGATCTGGGACGGGGGTTGTCTTATGACGAATATCAAAAGTTTCTTGGGCGCGGCAGGCGTAGCGGCAGTCGCTGCGTTTGGCTTGTCGACGGCTGCGCTCGCCGACGATGATGGTGGCAATAAGTTTGGCTACTCGATCACCATCTCGGGAACCAGTGACTACATGTTCCGCGGCTTGTCGTTCACTGATAGCGATCCGGCCTTCCAGCCGTTCATCGAATTCACCTACGGAAATCCAAACCTGACCTGGTACTTGGATTTCTGGGGTTCGAACATCTCGGGCGAAGGCTTCGAGCCGTGGGAATTGGACTTGTATGCCGGTGTCCGCCCTGTCACTGGTCCGGTCAGCTGGGATCTGGGTGTACTGTACTATACGTACCCCGACAACAGCTTGGGCTTCAGCGCGACGGACTACGTCGAATTCAAAATCGCGGCCTCGATTTCGCCAGTCACGAACCTCACGACGGGCGCAACGCTCTATTACACGCCGGATCAGGGTTCTAACTACGCCGAGACGTGGACGATCGAAGGGAACTTGGCCTACACGCTGCCGGCTGTCGGCATCTTCACGCCAACGGTCAGCGGCATTCTTGGCTACACTTCGGGTGTCGGCGGCGCTACCGATCCGTTCTTCTACGGCACAAAGGAATACGTCTACTGGAACGCGGGTCTGAAGCTGACCGTCGACAAGTACTTCATGGACTTCCGCTACTGGGACACGAACATCAACAGGGCTGATGCTGAAGCCGACGGGGCTGATTTCGGTAACGCCGACTCGCGCTTCGTCTTCACGGCCGGTGTAAACCTCCCGTAATCACGTAGCTTTAGACAACCAATCCCA
>JBEVLH010000003.1:0-12090 GCA_040509255.1 Hyphomicrobium sp.
CCGCCGCAACATCGTCCGCGTGAGGCCGGCGAAGCTTCGGACAATGTTTGATGAGCGTTTGCGCTATGCGTTTTCGGATCTCGCGCCGGAATTCGAGGCGCCGGGCCGACAATTCCGAACTCCCTTCTAGCAATGCCACGATGGTCTGACTGTCGGAGCGTAAATCCCCGAGCACGTTGAGCAAAGCGTCTGCCAGCGCTGCCGTCGGACGCGACCCGGCTTCCCTGTCGATCGCATCGAAAATTTCGGCAACTCGTGCGTGAAGGCGCTCGATGAGCGTGTTCGCCAGCAGTTCTTTGTTCGGAAAGAAGCGATAGAGCGAACCGATCTGGGCTCCTGCCCGCGCCGCGACCTCGGCCATGGTTGCACCGTCATAACCCTTCTCCGCGATGATGGCTGCCGCCGCTTCGAGCAACGCAGCAACACGTTCCTGCCCCGGTCGTCGTTGCGGACGTAACGCACCGCGCTCTTCGGCCGGGGTTGACTTATTTGAGGACATCCTCAACTATCCATGATACTTGAGCCTAAACTCAAATATCACGAACACGGACCTCTTGCTACACCGCCTGCTGGCATTCTACCCATCGAAAGTCTGACAATGATCATGCTTGATCCCAACACGACTGCGCTCGTCCTCATCGATTTGCAAAATGGCATCTATACGAGGCCGCTCGCGCCTCGCGCGGGATCCGAAATCGTCGAACGGGCCACGGGGCTTGCCGGACGCTTTCGATCGGCAGGCGGCACGGTCGTCCTCGTCAACGTCGCATTTGCCCGGGATTTCGCTGACGCCCTTCGCAAGCCGGTCGACAGCCCGATGCAAAGTCCTCCCGGTGGCTTTCCCGATGACTTCTCCGAGCTGGCCAACGGTCTCGCAGCGCCGACGGACGTCCGCGTTACAAAGCGTCAGTGGGGCGCCTTTCACGGCACCGATCTCGACGATCAGCTTCGTCGGCGTGGCATCGACACCATCGTCCTTGGCGGGATCGCGACCAACCTGGGCGTCGAATCGACGGCCCGCCAAGCTTGGGAACGCAACTACGCCGTTGTCATCGCCGAAGATCTGACCGCGAGCCGCACGGCTGAAATGCACTCGTTCGCGGTGACCACGATCTTTCCGATGATCAGCCGCGTCACCAACGTCGCCGACATCGAACTCGGATCATCCTGATTTGGCGAACGACCTGCCGCGAACTCGGCCCCCACTCCTGGCAAGTGTCTCCGCGCCGGCTCAATGGCTGACGCTCTTGGCGCTTTCGTTCGCTTTCTCAGCCCTGATTGCAATGACAGGTCTCCCGGCCGCCTTACTGCTCGGCCCGATGATCGCGGCCATTGTCGTCGAAACGAACGGTGGCGATATTCGACTGCCTCCGCCGGCACGCCTCGTCGCTCAGGCGATAATCGGTTGCATGCTCGGCACAGCCCTATCTCCCGGTATCGTCGCCACGTTTGTGAAAGAATGGCCGCTTCTGCTGTCGGTTGTCTTGCTGGTCGTGCTTGCGACTAGCCTGATTGGATGGATCCTCGGAAAATCGCAGATCGTGCCGGGCACTACGGCCGTATGGGGTCTCTCTCCTGGCGCGGCCACGGCCTCAATCCTCATGGCCGGCTCTTATGGAGCCGACGTCCGCCTCGTCGCGTTCATGCAGTATCTGCGTGTCGCGATGGTGGTGGCCGCCGCCTCGATCGTCGCCCGTCTCTGGGTCAACATCACGCCGGCAACACATCCCGTGATTTGGTTTCCGCCGATCGATCCCGTGCCCTTTGCTGAGACATTGGCGCTCGCTGTGGTCGGAGGCGTCGTTGGTTACATCTTACGGTTTCCCGCAGCGGTCATGCTCACGCCCATGATCCTTGGCATGCTTCTTCAAGGCGGAGGCCTCATGACGATCGAGCTCCCACATTGGATGCTCGCGATCGCGTACGCCCTCCTCGGCTGGATGATCGGGCAAACCTTCTCGCGGGACATCCTCGTGCACGCGCTTCGGACGCTTCCGCAAGTTATCGTGGCTATCCTGGCGCTCATCGCATTCTGCGGTGGTCTTGCCCTCATGTTGGTGGAGGTGCTCGGCATCGACCCGCTGACGGCCTATCTCGCGACCAGTCCGGGAGGGCTGGACTCGGTCGCGGTGATCGCCGCGTCCGCCAAAGTTGATTTGTCCTTTGTCCTCGCGTTGCAAAGCATGCGCTTGCTGATTGTTGTCGCAGTTGGACCTGCCATCTCCCGTTTTGTTGCACGACGGCTCTCGCAGTCCCTTGATGACGCCGTTTCAAAATAACCGAGCCGCACGGTCGGCAGCGCTTCTCAACGCTCTTGAACCGTTATCGCGCCGCCGCGTTTAACGTCACGACGCAGCAAGGGCGGCGACTCCATGCAGAAAACCGTAGCAAAGCGCGAGTCTCCGCAAATTGGCGGCATCGTCGAAACGACGATACCCGGCCGGCTCGACCGCTTGCCATTTGGGCGATTCCACATCCTTGTCATCGCGGCCCTCGGCATAACGTGGATCCTCGATGGGCTTGAAGTTACCCTGGTCGGTGCGCTCTCAGGAGCGCTGAAAGACAGCCCCAGCCTCAAATTCACCAATGCCGACGTGGGACTGACGAGCAGCGCCTATCTCGCCGGCGCCGTCCTCGGCGCGCTCTTCTTCGGCTGGCTGACGGATAGGCTTGGACGCAAGAAGCTCTTCTTCATCACCCTCACGACGTACATGGTCGCCACCCTCCTGACGGCCACCTCCTGGAACCTCGCAAGCTTCGCGTTCTTCCGATTTTTGACCGGAGCCGGCATCGGCGGTGAATACACTGCCGTCAATTCGACGATCCAGGAATTGGTGCCAGCGCGGTATCGCGGCTGGACCGATCTCACCATCAACGGCAGCTTTTGGCTTGGCGCTGCCATCGGTGCACTAGGCTCGGTTATCCTGCTCGACGGCAACTTTCTGCCGCCCGATTACGGCTGGCGGGCCGCCTTCGCGATTGGAGGAGCGCTAAGCGCCATTATTTTCGTGATGCGATTGTGGATACCTGAAAGTCCGCGCTGGCTCATCACGCATGGCCGCACCGACGAAGCCAATGAGATCGTCGACGGAATAGAAGCCCAGTTCAAAAAGGATGGTTACACCCTCCCAAAGACCACTCTAAAGCCTTCGCGTCTCAAGACCCGTAGTCATACGCCGCTGCTCGAGGTCGCGACGTCAATTTTCAAGACGCATCGCGATCGTGCCATCGTCGGCTTCACTCTGATGGCCGCTCAGGCCTACTTCTACAATGCGATCTTTTTCACCTACGCTCTCGTCCTTTCGTCGTTCTACGGAGTGCCGACTGGCCACATCGGCTGGTATCTCCTCCCCTTCGCCGCCGGAAATTTTCTCGGTCCGCTTCTGATGGGACGGTTGTTCGACACGTGGGGCCGCCGCCCAATGCTGATATTGACCTATGGCGTGTCCGGCCTGCTACTGGCAGTGACCGGATATCTGTTCGCCGCCGACCTCGTCTCGACATCGGTCCTGACAGCGTGCTGGGTCGTCGTGTTCTTCTTCGGCTCGGCTGCCGCCAGTGCGGCCTATCTTACGGTCAGCGAATCTTTTCCGCTCGAAATTCGCGCGTTGGCCATTGCGCTATTCTATGCGGTCGGAACCGGCATCGGCGGCGTCATAGGGCCCTTCCTGCTGGGCCACCTGATCGACACGGGCTCGCGCAATTCCGTCTTCGTGGGCTATCTCATCGGTACGGCTCTTATGTTGCTTGCAGCGTGCATCGCTGCGTGGAAAGCCGTGGCCGCCGAGCGCAAGCCGCTGGAAGACGTCGCCCGTCCGCTTTCGGCAGCAGACCCGTGAGCAATTAGTGCGCGCCCGAAGCACCGGCGCCGGGCTGCGCCTTACGAGCGAACAGCAACGCAACAGCGGCGATCGACAGCATCACGCCAATGACCGCAAACGTATCGCTGAACCCCATGATCAGTGACTGGCGCTTCACGATGCCGCCAAGCGCCACAATCGCCTGATGCTTCGCGAACGCGGGGTCCGAAACACCGTGAGCCAAGAAATAGTTGGTCATCTCGTCGATCCGCTGCCTGACATCATCGCGATAGAGATTAACTGATTGGCCGATAATGTTGGAATGGAACTGCTCACGCTTGGTGATGATCGTCTCGAGCGACGCGGTGCCGACCGCGCCGGCAAGGTTTCGAAGCATATTGAAGAGGCCGGACGCGTTGGCGGCGTCCTTGGGCGCAATCTGCGCAGTGGCGATCGCCGTCAGGGGAGTGAGGATCAGCGCTTGACCGACGGCGCGCACGATATTCGGCACGAACAGCTGATCGCCCGAATAATTGAGCGACATCTCCGTGTTCATGAAGCAGCTCGCCGCGAACAGCGCAATGCCGAGCACACCGATATAGCGCAGATCGAAGCTTTTCATGAGGCGTGGCACGAACGGGATGATGAGAAGCTGCGGCAAGCCGGTCCACGCCAGCACGTTACCGATCTGCTCCGCATTATAGCCCTGCACCTGCGCGAGATACTGCGGCAACACATAAACCGTGCCGAACAGAGCGAAGCCAACGAGCATGTTCGCGATTGTGCCGATGCCGAAGTTGCGGTCCTTGAGCAGGCGCAGATCAACGAGCGGCTTTTTCACGACAAGCTCGATCCAAACGAAAGCGATCAGGAACACGACGGCAGTCACCGTAAGCTTGACGATGAACGGAGAGCCGAACCAGTCGTCCTTGTTGCCCTCTTCGAGCATCGTCTGCAGCGACGAAAGGCCGATCGCCATCGTCACGATGCCTGCCCAGTCGCCCTCTTTGAGGAGGCCGAGTTGCATCTTCTCTTTTTCCAGCGTGAAGAACAGCGCGATGATCATGATCGCGCTCGGAACCGCGTTGATGAAGAAGATCTTCTGCCAGCCGTAGTTTTCGGTCAGATAACCGCCGATCGTCGGGCCGATAGCGGGCGCGAACGTCACGGCAATTGCGAACATGGCAAGACCGATCGGCTGCTGCGGCTTCGGCAGCTTCGTGACCACCATCGTGAATGCCATCGGGATGAGAACGCCGCCGGCGAAGCCCTGCAGTCCGCGCATCGCGATCATTTCGCCGAGATTGTGCGTAAAAGCGCACGCCATCGAGAAGACCGCGAAAAAGAACGTGCTGAAGATAATGTAGTGGCGGAACGAGAAAACGCGGCTGAGATAGCCGGTCAGCGGAATGACGACGATTTCGCCGATGAGGTACGACGTCGAAATCCAGGCGCCGTTGTCGGCGCCGGTCCCGATGCCGCCTTCGATGTCGAGCAGCGACGCGTTGGTGATCTGAATATTCAGGATCGACATGAACGCGCCGATCATGCCGGCCACGACGGCGATCCATGTCGTCAGGCTCGCTTTGTCCGCCGCGTTCGGTGACGCCGGCTGCGAAGAAACTGCGCCGGAACCCGCTGTCTGCGCCGTGCCTGCCATTGCCTGTCACTCCACGCCGCGGCCGCCACAAAACACTCGGCCACAGGCTCAATTGGCTGCGACCGCCGCCGGGTTTTTGTTTGCGTTTTTTGTCTCGATCGTCGGATAGACAGACATCCCAGGCCGCAACTCACCCGCGAGCGGACCATCCTGATCAAGCGTGATCTTCACCGGAATGCGCTGCACGATTTTCGTGAAGTTGCCTGTCGCATTGTCCGGCGGCAGCAGGGCGAACTGCTGTCCGCTAGCAGGCGCCAGGCTGTCGACATGCGCCGGGATTTCAACCCCCGGGAACATGTCCACTTCAACGTTTACGGCCTGACCTGGTTTGACATCCACCAGCTGCGTTTCCTTGAAATTCCCAACGATGTATGCGGCCTTCATCGGCACCACCGCCATCAGCTGCGTGCCAGCCTGCACGTACTGACCGAGTCGCAGAGTGCGGTTGCCGACCACGCCATCGATCGGAGAGACGATGGTCGTGTAGGACAGGTTCAATTCGGCCTGATCCTGAACCGCTTCGTCATGCACGACAGCCGCGCGGGCCTGCGCGATTTCCGCCTTCAATATTTCGATCTGCTTCTGTGCATTTGTCAGCGTCGCGTTATCACGTGCGGTCGACGCGCGCGCCGCCGCGATTCGAGCGTCGGCCTGCTGCGCGTTCTGCACGCTGCCGTAGCCTGTCGTCGCGAGGTGGCTGTACCTCTGGCTGTCCTGCTCGGCGAACGTCTCGTTGGCCTTATCGACATCGATCGTTGCCTTCGCCGCGTCTATCACCGACTGCTGGGCGTCAAGGGACGCCTGCTTGTTGTCGACCGAGGCCTTCGCCGCCGCAACGTCCGCCTTCGCCTGCTCGAGCGCGACCTTATAATCACGGTCATCGATCCGAGCGAGCACCTGCCCGACCTTCACGCGCTCGTTGTCGTTGACGAGAACCTGCGTGAGATAGCCAGACACGCGCGGAGCTATCGTCGTGTTGTCGGCCTGAACGTAGGCGTCGTCGGTCCCGACCTGGAACTGCCACACCGTCCAGTATTCCCAGCCGAGATAGCCGGCCACGCCCAAAGCCGCCAGGCTGGCGCCAGCGATAAGAGCCCGGCGAAGTCCCGTCTTCGGCGCCGCATCCGCTGCTAGGGCGGAGGAAGCATCCGCAGTCGAAGGAGCGGCTGACTGCCCTTCCGCCACGTTTTCCTGTTTCGGGGTGTCCCTGTTCTCCACTTTCCGCGGCTCGGGAGAGCGCACGTAAGGCACTGTTTCGTCGTCGGAAAGAGGTCTGTCCGGCATCAGAGCATTGGGGTGAAGGCTCATCGGATCGCTCCCTGAAAGTGACGCCCGCCAGCGTCGCGACGAATTAGAAACTTGTTGTTTTCCTAAATAGGCACCATTATCCCGGTGTCAAGTGAATTTGGAAAACGAGCATGGGACAAAATAGTGCGAACCTGAAAAAGTGTCGCGGGCGGCCGCAAATCCGGCCCGACGAGGAGACCGTCAGGCTGATAATCCAGGCTGCCGCGGCGGAATTTCAGGCCAATGGATTCGCAGCGGCCACGATGGGCAACGTCGCCCAGCGAGCCGGCATATCAACGAAGACCATGTACCGGCTGATCCCCAACAAAGCCGATCTTTTTAAGCACGTGATGAGCGAGCGCATTGGGCGGTTCATGCTGGAAGCCGACGCCGAAATCCAGGACACGCAAGATCTCGTAACGTCCCTCGAGCATATGCTCGTCGCCTTTGGATCGCTGACGCTCGAAAAAGAAGCGATTAACCTGATCCGGCTCGTCATCGCCGAGTCCGACCGGTTTCCAGAACTTGCCGCGACCTTCCACAATGTCGCGGTGGTGCAGTCGAGCGAGGCCTTGTTGCGCTGGCTCAAACGCCAGTGCCAACGGGGCCTAGTGAAGGTGGATGATCCCGTCCAGGCCATCAGCGCCCTGCGAGGAATGATGACGATGGAACTGCAGCGCTCGGCAATGCTCGGTCTTGCCGAAGTGCCGACGCCGGAAATCATAAAAGCACGAGCGAAATTCTGCGCCCGCCTCTTCTTGGACGGCTGCCGAGTGGACCAACGAGATCAGCTTTGATGACCCCGGAAGATTCCTCGTGCGTTTAGAATATTAGGGACTTCCCTTTGACAGGAAGATGGGGCAACGAGCCAAGTCGGAGCGGTCATTGGCACGCTGGGGGTCGTCCCGCGAGCGTGCCAATAGCTTTCACGAACCTCGTCGCGTAACGTCCTTCGGCTCATCCAAGGGAAAATGATGACCGACAGTCAGCCTGCCGAACAACCATCCGCCCCAGCGCCGATTCCGCCCCGCCGAGAGACGCCCGCTTGGATATTCACGACCTTGCGCGTGTTGGCAGTCGCCGCTGCCATATATTTGGTTTGGTATGTAGCAGGTCATTGGGACCGCTGGACCGGCGCCGCCCGCTTCGAAACGACCGACGACGCCTTCATCGCCGGCGACCTCACTCCACTCGCCGCCAAAGTTTCAGGATATATCAAGTCCGTCGGCGTCAACGATTTCCAGCCGGTCAAGAAAGGCGACCTGATCGTCGAGATTGACCCGGCCGACTACAACGCCGCTCTGGTGCAGGCCCAGGCCAACCTCGCCGCTGCCCAAGCCAACTTGGCCAATCTGGCCAACCAAAAGGATGTCCAGCGCAGCCTGATCCGTCAGGCCGAGGCCACCATAGATGCGACGACGGCGGATCTCGATCGCTACAATCTCGAAGCGGCGCGTCAGCGCAATCTGCTGAAGTCTGGCGTCACGGGCACGCAGCAAGACGTCGAACAAGCAGACGACAATGCCAAGCGCACGTCCGCCCAGCTCGAACTTAACAAGGCTCAGCTCGACCAGCAGAAGGCCATCCTCGCCAGCCTCGACGTCGAGCAGCTCCAGCTCGAAGCGCAAGTGCGGGCGGCGAAAGCGCAATCGGCGCTCGCCCAGAACAACGTCGGCTACACCCGCATCACATCACCCGATAACGGTCTGGTCGGACAGCGTCTGGTGCGGCCGGGCCAGTTCGTGAATATCGGAACGCAGGTTATCGCCGTCATATCCCTCCCGAAAATCTGGGTCATCGCGAACTACAAAGAAACGCAAATGACCAACGTCCGGCTCGGCCAGCCCGCAACCGTGCATGTCGATGCATTTCCCGATCTGAGATTGACCGGACACGTCGATAGCTGGTCACCCGGCACCGGTAGCACCTTCGCGCTCTTGCCCCCCGACAACGCGACCGGAAACTTCACGAAGGTCGTCCAGCGCGTTCCTGTTAAAGTCGTGCTTGATCACCACCCGGCGCTCGGCACGCTCGTGCGTCCGGGAATGTCGGTCGAAGCCACCATTGACACTGGGACGACCCCACCCGAAACGACCGCAAGCCCGACGTCGAACACACCTCAACTGGTCCCGGCGGATTCCGGCAAATGAGCGCCGCCACCGCGTCCGGGGGGAGCATAGCTTCGAGTAGCGGCCCGGCGCAGGCTTTGGCACAGACCCAGACGTTATCGGCCCGTCCTTACATCGGGCTCGTTGGCGTCCTTCTCGGCGCAACCATGAGCACGCTCGGCAGCCGAACGACGACCTTCGGGCTCGCCGATCTGCGCGGCGGATTGCACGTCGGCTTCGACGAGGGCGCTTGGATCACGACCAGCTTCGGCGTTGGCCAAATGCTGATCGGCGTCGCGTCGCCTTATCTCGGCGCCATTTTCGGCGTGCGGCGCATGCTGTTGCTGGGCATCATCGTCTTCTTCATGACGAGCCTGCTCGGACCGCTGTCGCCCAACCTCAACACCTTTCTTGTCATGCAGTTTCTCGGCGGCATCGGATCCGGCACATTCATTCCGCTTACCGTCAGCTATATCCTTCGCAACCTCCCGAAGGGCCTCGTCATCTATGGCGTCTCGATTTACGCCATGAACTCCGAGCTATCGCAGAACGTCGCTGCTTCGCTCGAAGGATGGTACACGGATCATCTTTCCTGGCACTGGATCGATTGGCAGTACTGCATTGCGCTGCCGGTCATGTATTTTTGCATCTGGTACGGCATGCCTGTCGAAAGCGGTCTCAGCCGAAAAATGCGCGACCTCGATTGGCCCGGAATTGTCTACGCCGGCGCCGGGTTCGGTCTTCTTTACGCCGCGCTCGATCAGGGCAACCGGCTCGACTGGCTGAATAGCGGTCTAATCGTGGGACTTCTCGTCGGCGGAAGCCTGCTGACGCTGCTCTTCATTATGCGCGAACTCATCTCGCCGAAGCCGTTCGTCAACATCAGGGTCATCGCGCGAGAAAACCTAATTCCCCTCCTCCTGCTTCTCGCGGGCTTCCGCTTTATCATCCTTTCGACCGCCTACATTATTCCGAGCTACCTGCAGACGGTCCAAAACTTCAGGGAACTGCAGGTTGGGTCGGTTCTCCTTTGGATCGCGTTGCCACAGTTCCTGTTCGTCATCCCCCTCGGCTACATTCTCAATAGGCTGGACGGTCGGTATGTTCTCGCACTCGGAAACCTGATGATCGGCATCGCGTGTCTGATGGCGACAAACCTAACGAGCGCGTGGGCGACCGATGACTTCCTGCCGTCGCAAATTCTGCAGGCGCTCGGCCAGTCCTTCGCTCTGACCAGCCTGATCGTTCTCGTCATAAAATCCATCTCGCCTGCGGACGCGTTGACGATCGGCAGCCTACTTCAGCTGAGCCGTCTGTTCGGTGGCGAGATCGGCACATCGTTCATGCAGACGTTCGTGCGCATCCGGGAACAGATCCACTCAAATCTGATCGGACTGCACGTCGACGGCTCGCAGGCTATGACGGTCGATCGGCTGACGGCTTACCAAAACGCTCTAGGTGCGCATTCTGCTGACCACGCCGTAACCGCTGGGCGCGCGACAACGCTACTCGGGTCCACCGTCGCGCAGCAGGCTGCTGTCTATTCCTATATCGACGGATTTCTTGCCGCCGCTGTCGGTTCAGCCGTCTGTCTGTTGCTGGTGGCAACAGTTCAGAAGCCCAAAAACCCGGCGTTCTGACGATACGCGTCCGATTGCTTCAATACTCTCGAGCGTTCGAAAGCGTGAAATCGCATAGACACGGAGCCGGTCGGGATCATACTGGCCTGCAGCCGCGAGATCCATGACTGCCCTGGCGATGCGCGTTCGTCCCTTCTCGTCGGACGTCGCGATGCCTAGTTCCTTGCAGGCACGATCGAAACTCGTCTGAAGAACGGCGACCTGCGTATTATCAAAGCTTCCAAGGAGCGCTTTCATGAACGTGCTCGTTCGCTCAGCAGGCGAGAGCACATGAAATCTCTCAGCCAGCGACGCCCAAGCTGTATGCCGCTGGTAGTGCGAGTGTCACACCGTTGTTGTCCCTCAGCTAACGAAATATCGGCAAAGAGCTCATTTAGCGGTTGATATCCAGTGGATGATATTGGGGTTTTCGTACTGGACGCGAACTTGCTATTCGCAGGACCCGAATGCTACAGACCATCGTCGCTTCGAGTCTATTGCAAGCAACAACATCAATTATTTAGCATCCGCACCTTGATGCGCATCGCGGCGTCCGCTCCTCGGAACAGAACGCAATGGGCTCGATGCACGACGGACCGGTGAAAGACATGACCGAAACCAAGATCAAACTTCATCACGGCGATCTGCCGGCCGGCCTGTCGTTTCCAAACGGGGTCGCGATCGACACCGAAACTCTCGGGCTCAATCCGCACCGCGACCGCCTTTGCCTTGTTCAGCTTTCGAGTGGCGACGGCACGGCCCATCTCGTCAAGTTCAATGGCACCGCTTACGCCGCGCCGCGCTTGAAAGCTTTGCTCACCGATCCGGGCATCGTGAAAATCTTTCACTTCGCCCGCTTCGATATCGCGGTGCTGAAACAGTATCTCGGGGTGGAAACCGCTCCCCTCTACTGCACAAAAATCGCATCCAAACTGGCCCGCACCTACACCGACAGGCACGGCCTCAAGGATCTGGTCGGCGAGCTTCTCGGCATCGAAATCTCCAAGCAGCAGCAAAGCAGCGACTGGGGTGCCTCCGAGCTTTCGGAAAACCAGTTGGCGTACGCCGCCAATGACGTCCTGCACCTTCATGCCCTCAAGGCGAAGCTCGACGCTATGCTCGCTCGTGAAGGCCGGGAGGGGTTTGCCCGAACCGCGTTCGGGTTTTTGCCGACGCGCGCCGGTCTCGACCTCGCAGGCTTCGACGACGACATATTCGCCCACTAAGGCCGGCGAAAGCCGATTCGGGGCGAATAGGTCCCAAAGTCTCCCTATTTAGAGGAGAGGTTGCGGGATCTTAGGGGGAACGGCATGGCCAGCATGGCGGCCACAGAAAATTCAAGCGGCTCGCATGGGCGGCAGCGAGCATCCGGCAGCACCATCGTCATCGGCGGCGATCGTACCCGCAACCGCCTGGCCGCGCATCGCCATTCGCGGCGCGTGCGGCTGTTGAAGATAGCCCTGCCACTAACCGCCGTTGCGAGCACCGCGCTCGCTGCATTGAACATTCTTGGCAATGCCGGCCTCGGGCCTACGCTTCCCCCGATCGAGGTTCCGAAGATCGTTGCCGATAACCTGAAGATGCACAATCCGCACTACCAGGGTTTCAACTCCGAC
>JBEVLH010000004.1:0-12918 GCA_040509255.1 Hyphomicrobium sp.
ATGGCGCACCCGGCAGGATTCGAACCTGCGACCTTCGCCTTCGGAGGGCGACACTCTATCCAGCTGAGCTACGGGTGCTTCGGGCGAGACTGATAGCTCATTCGGTCGTGCGCCGCAAACGCCAAGCGTTGCGGCCCAGCGACCCTCGGGGCCGTCCGCATCGCAACAGCAAACCGGCCGAATTTCATCGACAATACGAACCGGCCGTCGCAAATGCTCGGGAGCCGGCCAAATGCCTCAGTAGCGGCAGGGACGGGCAACGACGACGCACTTGGCAAGCAGGATTGCGCCCTTCTTGCAGTCCCATTGCTTGTTCTGCGCATTATAGAAATCAGCATAACGGGGGCCATAGAGCTGCCGCACCGTAACCCGCCAGTTTTCCCGCGCCTGAATCCGCGCTTTTTCCGAGCCTGTGCCGAGAATTCCCGTGGCGGAAGCCAGACCCTCGACGGGCGCCCGGCAGCGAGGCAGGGCGTTGGCATCCCCGGCGGCAAAACCGGAAGCCATGGCCGCCGCCGTCATGGCGAGGGCAGCGAATTTGACGGTCGTGCGCATGACAAATACTCTCCCAAAAGCCACAGATTAGAACTTTGCCGGTGGGCATCCTAGATAACGACGGCGGACTTGAGCCATGTGCATGATCCGCTGTCAACGGACGTCCGGCCCAACGAACAGAATGATTGAATAGCGTGGGATAATGGCCGCGGTTTCGTTTGGACGCGGCATTCTCACGGCGCTTCGATAAACGATTGCCAACCGCCCGTCGCGCGTCTTCCACGGCCAACAGAGAAAACATGCAGCAAACGAAAATTGAATCCGCTTCAGCCGCCCCCGTTCCAGAGATCGTGCCGATCGTGAAGGGCAGCCACGTCTATCTGATTGACGGCTCGGGTTATATTTTCCGTGCCTTCCACGCGCTGCCTCCCCTGACGCGGCCGTCCGACGGCCTGCCGGTTGGCGCGGTGCACGGCTTCTGCGCCATGCTCTGGAAATTGCTCCGCGAGACCAAAGCCTCGGAAGCACCGACGCATATCGCAGTCATCTTCGACGCCGGCCGCGAGACGTTCCGCAACGAAATCTATCCCAAATACAAAGCCCAGCGACCGCCGCCGCCCGAGGAACTTCTCCCTCAATTTCCCCTCATCCGCGATGCGGTCAAAGCCTTCAACGTCGCGTGCGTCGAACGCGATGGCTTTGAGGCTGACGATTTGATCGCGACCTATGCCAAGTTGGCCGTCGACGCCGGTGGCGACGTCACCATTGTGTCCTCCGACAAGGATCTCATGCAGCTCGTGCGGCCCGGGGTCGCGATGTTCGATAGCATGAAGTCGAAGCGCATCGGCCGCGACGAGGTGATTGAGAAGTTCGGCGTGCCGCCGGAAAAAGTCATCGACGTCCAGGCGCTGTCGGGAGATTCCGTCGATAACGTTCCGGGCGTTCCGGGTATCGGCATAAAAACGGCGGCAGAACTCATCGCGACCTATGGCGATCTCGATACGCTGCTTGCGAAGGCTGGAGAGATCAAGCAGCCGAAGCGACGAGAGAAGCTCATCGAGTTTGCCGAGCAGGCGCGCATCTCGCGTCAGCTCGTCATTCTGAAAGACGATGTGCCTCTCGACATTCAAATTGACGCCCTTGGTGTGCGCGATCCGCAATCCGATGCGCTGCTCGGCTTTCTCCGCACCATGGAATTCAACACGCTGACGAAACGCATCGCCGAGGGTTTGGGAGCCGAAGCGCCGCCGCCGGTTACCGTCTCGGTCGGCGCCAGCGTCAAAAGCAAACAGCAGGATCTGTCCGAAAAAATCGACGCGCTCCAGGAGGCCGTCGGCTCGGACGAGGCGACACCCGCCGCTGCCGTTGCATCAGGATCGGCGCTGGCCCGCAGTCCCGCCGTGAATCGCACGCACTACAAGACGGTCACGACCCGCGGGGAGCTTGAAAACTGGATCGCCAAAGCGCGCGCCGCCGGACGTTTTGCCTTCGACACCGAGACGTCACGGTTGAGCGCCACGGAAGCCGACCTCGTCGGCTTCTCGATGGCCGTCGCGCCCGGCGACGCTTGCTATGTGCCTGTCGACCATCGGTTGGGCGCGGGAGACCTTTTCGGCAGCGACGACAATCGACCGCCCCAGGTCGGCGTCGCCGAGGCCGTCGCATTGATGAAGCCGCTGCTTGAAGACGAGTCGATCCTGAAGATCGGCCAGAACATCAAATACGATGTGCTCGTCATGAAGCGCTACGGCGTCGATGTTCAGCCGTTCGACGACACGTTGCTGCTGTCCTACGCGCTTGACGGCGGTCGCGGCCAGCACGGCATGGACGTCCTGTCGGAACGCCATCTCGGCCATACCTGCCTGTCGTTTTCTCAAGTCCTTGAGCATGCGCCCGGCAAGAAAGCCGACAAGTCGTTCGCAGGTGTTCCGATCGACAAGGCGACTGAATACGCCGCCGAAGATGCCGATATCACCCTCCGGCTCTGGATGGCGCTGAAACCGCGCCTCGCGGCCGAGCACATGGCGACTGTTTACGAAACACTCGAGCGCCCTCTCGTTTCCGTCATCGTTGGCATGGAGCATGCCGGCATCAAGGTCGACCGCGATATCCTCTCGCGCCTGTCCAGCACGTTCGCGCAACGCACGGTGCAGCTCGAAGAAGAAATCAACGGGCTGGTCGGCCACAAATTCAATCTCGGATCGCCCAAGCAACTCGGCGAGCTTCTGTTCGACAGGCTGAAACTGCCGGGCGGCAAGAAGACGAAGAACGGCCAATGGGAGACGCGCGCCAATCTCCTCGACGAACTCGCCGCCAACGAAGACATCCACGGAGATGCGCGCCGCCTCATCAATACGATGCTCGAATGGCGTCAGATGACGAAGCTGCAGTCCACGTACACGGACTCGCTGCCGGCCTACATCAATGCCGGTACGGGCCGCATCCACACCTGCTATTCGCTTGCCTCGACGACGACCGGCCGCCTCGCATCGTCAGAACCCAACCTGCAGAATATTCCGATCCGCACCAAGGAAGGCCGCGAAATTCGCACCGCTTTCATCGCCGACAAAGGCATGAAACTTGTCTCCGCCGACTATTCGCAGATCGAGCTTCGCGTGCTGGCGCACGTCGCCGATATCCCGCAATTGAAGAAGGCATTTGCGGACGGTCTTGATATTCATGCCATGACCGCGTCGGAGATGTTCGGCGTGCCCGTGAAAGACATGCCCGGCGAAGTGCGCCGCCGCGCCAAGGCAATCAACTTCGGTATCATCTACGGCATTTCGGCGTTCGGACTAGCCAACCAGCTCAGCATCAGCCGCGAGGAAGCGGGCGACTATATCAAGACTTACTTTCAGCGCTGTCCCGGCATCCGCGATTACATGGATGCGACGAAGAAACAGGCCCACGCGCACGGCCACGTCGAGACGATCTTCGGGCGCCGGATTCACTACCCCGAGATCAACACCAAGAACCCGTCGATGCGAGGCTTCCTCGAGCGCGCCGCGATCAACGCGCCGATCCAGGGCTCAGCCGCGGATATCATCCGCCGTGCGATGATCCGCATGCCCGCCGCGCTCGAAAACGCCAATCTCCCCTCAGCGCGCATGCTGCTGCAAGTCCACGACGAGCTTGTCTTCGAGGTTGCCGACAAGGACGCGCAGGGTCTGATCCAGACGGCGCGTCATGTCATGGAGACCGCCGCTGAGCCCGCCATCAAGCTGTCGGTGCCGATCCACGTCGACGCCAAAGCCGCCAACAACTGGGACGAGGCCCACTAGTCTTTGTCTCGGGGCGTTAGCTCATCTTCCTCAGACTCCGGCTTGCGAAACTTCGGCCAAAGGCGCGAGCCGAAGTAATCGAGCAGCAGGACGGCGATTGCCAAAATCGTTGCGACGATCGCGAGCTTCAGTTCGCCAATGCCGCACAGCAAGCCGACGGCCGCCGTCAGCCAGATCGTAGCTGCAGTCGTCAATCCTTTGACGTGACGGATCTTGTCATGCTGAAGGATAACGCCTGCGCCGAGAAAGCCGATGCCTGTCACGACGCCTTGCGCGATCCGGCTGAATCCGTCCGTATCGCCGTGGCGTATAGCGGCGACGGCCGCGATACACGCGCCGAGACAGACGATCGCCATGGTCCGGAAGCCCGTCGGCATGCGACGGAGATCGCGTTCAAGACCGATACAGCCACCACAGACGATGGCAGTTATCAGGCTCAGAACAACTTCATAATCTGAAAGCGTTGTCATGTGGCGAGCCTAGCAAAGACTGGGCCCGCGCGACATGGTGGGGGAGCAATTATTCGCCGGGGGCCGACGGCGGATGCTTGCCGTTGACGCCGTTCAGTGCGCCGTTCGCTTTCGCGCGCCAATCGGGTGAAACGTCGGGCGTGTCGGTCAGCGCGCGATAGGGTTTTGGCATCCGCGTCGCCTGGCCGCCGGTGAGACGCTTGTAGTTGATGGTGCGAATGAACTCGCGAATACGCGGCTGAATTTCCGTGCGCCAGCGCGTGCCGTTGAACACGCCGTAATGGCCGACGCCCGATTGCACATAATGAACTTGCTCATCGGTCGAAATGCCGACGCACAGATCGTGCGCCGCTTCCGTCTGGCCGAGGCCGCAAATATCGTCGCGCTCGCCCTCGACCGTCATCAAAGCCGTCTTGCGGATCGCTGCGCAATCGACGAGCTCGCCTCGGTGCATCAGCTTCTTGTCGGGAAGCAGGTGATCCTGGAACACCACCTGGACCGTCTGCAGATAGAACTCGGCGGTGAGGTCCATCACCGACAGATATTCTTCATAGAACGTCTGGTGCTGGTTGACGCTGTCGCAATCGCCCTTGACCAGATTGTTGAAGAGATCGACGTGCGCGTTCATGTGCCGCTCGAGGTTCATCGTCATGAACCCGGTCAGCTGCATGAAACCCGGATAGACGGGTCTCATGAAACCCGCGTGCGGAAATGGCACCGTCGAAATCACATTGCTCTCGAACCAGGAGATTGACTTCTCGGCGGCAAGGTCGTTGACCTTCGTCGGATTGCGCCGCGTGTCGATCGGACCGCCCATCAGCACCAGCGATGCCGGCTGGCACGCCTCGTCGCGTGCCGCCATGACTGCCGTCGCCACCAGGGTCGGGACCGCCGGCTGGCACACGGCGATGACGTGGGTGTTGGTGCCGATGAAGCGCATGAAGTCGATGAGGTAATCGACGAAATCATCGAAATCGAACCGTCCGGCCGCCAGCGGCACGTTCCGCGCGTCCGACCAATCGGTGATGTAGACGTCGTGCTCGGGCAGCATCGCTTCGACAGTGCCGCGCAGGAGTGTCGCGTAGTGCCCCGACATCGGCGCGACGATCAGAACCTTCGGGTCGTACCGCTTGCCCGTTTCGGCTTCGTCGCGCGCAAAATGCAGGAGGTTGCAGAACGGCTTGGATAAGACGACCTCTTCCCGGATCGGAAGCCTGAGGCCAGCGAGTGGCACGCTCTTGATGCCGAATTCCGGCTTGCCATAGCGCCGCGTGATGTTCTCGAACACCTCGCAGGCGGCGATCATGTTCTTGCCGGCGGTCGTATAGCCGACGGGATTGAGGGGCCAGCCGAGCGTCTGGCGCAGCGCCTGGACGCCGAATCGTACTGGGGACATGAACGCATGGGCCATTTCATAGGCATAGTAGTTCATATCGTTCCCAAGCCCTTGTTTTACCGGCACTTTGACGTCGTTAGCCACCTCGCCGGACAGCACCGTGTTGCTGCATTGCGCTAGTATAGAGCGATTATACATCGTCACAAACCAGAAATGCTTTCCGTGCCTAATGATAAGGCACGGCTATGCAGGAAAGGTACAGTGTCCATGAGTTGCCTTTGGCCGATCACGTCGTTGCACCGCATTATCGCATTGACGCAGCGCCTCGCTTGATTGTTCCCGTCACGGGCGACGCGGGACGGCGTTGAAACGTGGGCGAACATGGCAACTGATAAATCACCATCTCCGGCGCGCGGCTCGTCTTGGCTACGGCGATTTGTCGATGTGGAGGCCGACGAGGTTTCCGCCCTCATCGCCTCGTTCGTGATGTTCTTCGCCTTGCTCTCCGCCTATTACATCGTGCGCCCGGTCAGAGACGAAATCGGCGTCGCGCTGGGCAAGGACGCGCTGCACCAGCTCTTTACCGTCGTCTTCTTCGTGATGCTGGCGTTGGTGCCGTTTTTCGGCTTCATCGCCGCGCGCTTCCCACGCCGTTATGTGCTGCCGGCGATCTACGCCTTCTTCGCCCTGAACCTCGTCGCCTTCTGGCTCGTGCTGAAGGCGTCGCCCGATGATCACGCCGCGCTGGCGACGTTTTTCGTCTGGGGCAGCGTGTTCAATCTGTTCGTCGTGTCGCTGTTCTGGAGTTTGATGTCCGAACTCTGGTCCCACGACGCAGCCAAGCGGCTCTATGGGTTCATTTCCGCTGGCGGCACTGCGGGCGCGCTCGCCGGTCCATTGCTGACGCAAGGCCTCGTGCGAATTTTCTCGCCCGTAAATCTTCTGCTCGTCTCTGCCGTGCTTCTGATCGCCGCGATGGTCGCGAGCCTGCTGTTGCGCCGTATCAAGCCGCCCGGAGAAGCGACGGCGGGCGAAGCCGAGCCGACGGGCGGCGGCATCCTCGACGGCGCCATCAAGGTCTTCACCACCCCTATGTTCGCGCGCATCGCGCTCTTCGTCTTCATCGCCAACGTCATCGGGACGTTCTTCTACCTGGAGCAGGCCCGCCTGGTCGCGGCGTCGATCGCCAGTAATGCCGACCGCATCCTGTTCTTTTCCGGACGCGACCTCGTTGTCAGCATAGCGACGATACTGATCGAGATCTTCGGCACCGCGCGAATTCTGAGCCGCTTCGGCGTCACGACGGCCTTGCTCGCGCTACCCGTGACGGGTGCCATCGGAACGCTGCTTTTGTCGATGGATCCTGCACTCGGCATCGTCGCGGCGGTCATGGTCGCCGAACGTATCGCCGCTTTTTCGCTCGCCAATCCGGCGATCAAAATCATCTATACGCTGGCATCGCCCGACGAAAAGTACAAGGTGCAGAACTTCATCGACACGGTCGTATTTCGGGGCGGCGACGCGACCTCCGGATGGCTTTATTCCATCCTCGGCAGAGGTCTAGGCTTCGCCGCCGGCACTACGGGAGCCGTGGCGATCCCGCTCGTCATGGCATGGTTGTGGACGGCTCGGCAGCTCGGCGCCGATCACAAACGGCGCGCCTCCGAGGTCGCAGATCGTCCGTGAACAGCGCAATGCTGCGGGGGCAACCAGAGCGACAACGCTTCGCCGCGGTTATCGCCCGCCGCCACGCCGCGGAGGCCCGCCGCCGCCCGGACGCGACGCGCCGCCATCGCCCGGTGGTCCGCCACCCGGACGGCCGTCCTTGTGACGAAAATTGATGCGGCCCTTGGTCAGATCGTAAGGCGTCATCTCGACCGTCACTCGGTCGCCGGCGAGGATGCGGATGCGGTTCTTCTTCATGCGCCCGGAGGTGTACGCGATCACCTCATGTCCATTGTCGAGCTTCACACGACAGCGGGCGTCAGGCAGCACTTCGTCCACCACGCCCTCGAACTCAAGCATCTCTTCTTTCGCCATTCGATCTCCCGAACTTCTTTTTGATAACCGGATAAGAAAAGCGGGGAGCAGACGAGCTGCTCCCCGCATGAGTGGAGTGGCCTCAGAAACCGTTAGAGCGGACGAAGGTTCACGGCAGCAATCTTGCCGTTACGTCCACGCTCGGTTTCGAAGTAGATCTTCTGGCCTTCACGGAGCGACTGAAGTCCGGCGCGTTCAACGGCCGAGATGTGGACGAACACGTCGTTGCCACCCTCTTCCGGTTGAATGAAGCCATAGCCCTTCTGACCATTAAACCACTTCACAGTCCCGTTCGACATTAATTGCCTCCAAAGCAGACATGCACTCCCCGGCAGATGACCGGAGGATAATCAAATCGCGCGATGGAGACGTCTTAGGGCAGGCGGTAGCGCTGTCGAAGAGTAAGCCAAGGCGTGTTCGATGGCAGCCTATATGCCTCGCTCGTCCAAAAAAGGCAAGATCGTCGCAGGCGATTCGGGGCCCTCGGCGCACGCCGGAACGCCTTGAAATGCTGCCTCTTTCGTCGGTCGGTGGTGACCCCGTTCTGACCCGGATGGGGCGGGTATCGTGATACCCGCCCTCAACCTTCAGGTGCGTCCGCTCGGGGCGCCAAGAGCGACGAAGCGTGGGCCGACGTCGACGTGGATGTGGTCCATGTCCGAATAGGTCATGATGCCGCCCATGCGGTCGTTGGCGATCAGCCAGCGAACGACCTCGGCCTTCCGCCCCGGGACCCGGAAATCGATGGCCTGGCCGGACGCGTGCTTCGACGGGTACCTGGTGCCCGCGATCTTCGCGCCGCGACGGCAGGTCGAAACGATCTCGACGTTCGAGAACTGCGAGCGGATCCGCGCGAGGAGGTTGCGGGCAGCCGACGTGAGACACGCTGTCGATGTACCGGAGAGGGCGCCGGCGTTGCGGCTCGTCATGGCCCGACCGCGATAGCGGTCGCCGTCGTCGTTATACGTTCTGGCGTCGGCGATCCCCGAAAGCGTCGCGACAGAAACAAAAGAAAGCACAGCAATCAATCCCTTACGCATGGGAGGTCCTTATCGTTGGTGACTGTTGGAAATGCCCAATCGGACCCGTTCCGCTTCAGGACGAAGCGGCTGCTGGCGAGCGCACGGCTCGAACGGCGAAGCGATTGGGATGGTGCAAGGGACCGCGAGCGCCAGCCCCCCGGCGGGCCGCCACGATCCGGAAACTCATCGGAGTCCGGGGTGCTCTATCCCTGTGGATAAGAGCCACCTTTGTGCGGCGCGCTCTGAAGGCAGCACCCGATGGGCAAAAATGAGGCCGGACGTATCAGGCCGAGCAGAACCGTTGCCCCCGGCGGACATTCAGCAGGCTAAATACGTATTTTGAGCATCGGGCATGGAATAGTTTCCTCAAGCGCGTTAGCAAGAATGTCGCGCCAAAAAAAGGGGAAAGCGGAAGGGGACACGACCATGAATGCCTTGAAAAGTATCGTGCTGGGATTCTGCGCGGGTTTGATCGCGGCGGCCACGGTCCAGGAGGCGATCAGCTGGCTTTTCGTTCACTACTGGACGGGCTGGGAAGCCGAGCCCTGGAGCTTGCGCCCGATGCCGAGCCTTCTCATTCCAAGTGTCGTGCTGCCGTGGTTGGTCGGTAGCGCCATCACCGCGGGACTCTGGGGAGCGCTCTTCGGATTGATCCTCGGCTGGAAGCCGATCGGCATGATGACGATCCGCGGCGCCATCCTCGGCCTGTTTGGCCCCGGTCTGATCAGTGCATTTCTCGCCGTGCCCTATCTCGCGCACCGCCCGTCGCCGTTGCTGGAAGCGAACGTCAGCGAGATCGTCCCGATCTTAGTCATATCGGCAGGTTTCGGCGCCGTGACCGCTTGGCTCTACGGTCTCTTCAGCTGGGGCCGATTGCCCTAGCCGCTCGCCGCAGGACTGTTGCTCGGACCATCGGCTACCCATCTCTGCGATGGAGGCGAAACACGCCCCGTCGTTCCGAAGGTTAAAATGCGTCTCTTTGCTCTCCTCGTCGCCGCCGTCTTGGCCGCTCCCATGGTTTCGTTTTCGGGGCAGGCGGCGCGGGCTGGTCATACGGAAGCCAAGCACGCGTGGCGTAAGCCCCACCCGCGCATCCAACGCGACTGCACGCCGCTCAACGGCCGCTATGGCTACTACGGCAATCCGTGGTGCGACACCGGCTCGTCGCGACCACCCGACATCGAGTTCCGCGAACGCCGTCGCCTGCGCGATCGCTGACGCATTAGGCGCCATCCTTCGCGGCCCGGGCCTTCAACCGTTCCAGCAGCCACACCCGCACGGCGCTTGAAAGTCCCGCCTCGCCCCGCGTCTTATCGATGGAAGTGATCAGGCTCGCGAGCGTCACGCCGTCTTCGGCGGCGGCGTCCTTGAGTTCGAGCCAAAACGCGGTCTCGAGTGAAACGGAGGTGCGATGCCCCTCGATCGAGAACGAGCGTTTTTCCGGCCTCATTACGAGGCGTTGCTGGGATCGATATCGTCCGTGTCGTCGATAGTCCGCCCGTCGGGTTCGCGCCGCACGCCGTCGAGATCGGCTTGCGATTTACGATGCTGCGCGTCGGCGAGACCGCGTTCCGATTTCGACTGCCCGTACTTCAGCCGGTTCTCGTGCGCTTCCTTCTCGCGATCGGCACGCTCGCGGGCTTTACGGACCTTGTTGAGATTGATGATCTCGGCGGTCATAAAATGCTCTCCGCAAAGGATGCAGGTCGCATCCTGAGGTTTTCCATTTTACGAGCAGCGACATGAATCCGTCAAACGCTCGCGTGCATTTTGTCGGCTGAGTGCCGTTCGGTCGCAACGCCGAGCACGATTGCGGTGGATCGCAGGCCTCATTCGGGTCCGATCATCTTCTCGGGGCGCACGATCTCATCGAATTCCTGGTCAGTGACGTAGCCTCCGCCGACGGCTTCCTCACGCAGCGTCGTGCCGTTCTTATGCGCCGTTTTCGCGATCTTCGCGGCATTGTCGTAGCCGATCTTCGGAGCAAGCGCCGTCACCAACATTAACGAGCGGTCGAGCCCGGCCTTGATGTTATCCTCGCGCGGCTCGATGCCCTCGACGCAGTTGTCTGTGAACGACACCGCCGCGTCGCTCATCAGACGCACCGACTGCAGGAAATTATAAGCCATCACCGGATTGTAGACGTTGAGTTCGAAATGGCCCTGGCTGCCGGCGAACGAGATCGCGGCATTGTTGCCGAAGATCTGGATGCAGACTTGCGTCAGCGCTTCGCACTGGGTCGGGTTAACCTTGCCCGGCATGATCGACGAGCCGGGCTCGTTCTCCGGCAGCGAAAGCTCGCCGAGGCCGGAGCGCGGCCCCGAACCGAGCAGCCGAATGTCGTTCGCGATCTTGAACAGCGACGCTGCCACCGTGGTGATGGCGCCGTGCGAAAACACCATGGCATCGTGCGCCGCCAGCGCCTCGAACTTGTTCGGAGCCGACTTGAACGGCATCTGCGTGATCGCCGCGATCCGCTCCGCCACCATTTCCGCAAAGCCCTTGGGCGCGTTGAGGCCGGTGCCGACCGCCGTGCCGCCTTGCGCCAGCTCCATCAGCTTCGGCAGCGTCTGCTCGACGCGCGCGATGCCGTTTTCGACCTGCTGCGCATAACCCGAAAACTCCTGCCCGAGCGTCAGCGGCGTCGCGTCCTGCGTATGCGTGCGCCCGATTTTGATGATTTTCGCCCACGCTTGCGCCTTGTCGTTCAATGCGTTGCGCAACTTCTGCAGCGCCGGGATCAGCCGGTGCACGACCTCTTCTGAGCACGCGATGTGCATCGCTGTCGGATAGGTGTCGTTCGACGACTGGCTCATGTTGACGTGATCGTTCGGATGCACGGGCTTTTTCGAGCCGAGTTCGCCGCCGAGAATTTCGATGGCGCGGTTCGAGATCACCTCGTTGGCGTTCATGTTCGATTGCGTGCCCGAGCCCGTCTGCCAGACGACCAGCGGGAAATGCGCATCGAGCTTGCCTTCGATCACCTCCTGCGACGCCCTGATGATCGTCTCGCCGATCTTTTGGTCGAGCCTCCCGAGCGCGAGGTTGGTCTCGGCCGCGGCGCGTTTCACGATACCGAGCGCGCGAACGATCGGCGCCGGCTGCTTCTCCCAGCCGATCTTGAAATTGCCGAGGCTGCGCTGGGCCTGCGCGCCCCAGTACCGGTCGGCCGCAACCTCGATGGGTCCGAAGGTATCGGTTTCCGTGCGCGTCTTGCTCATCGTGATCGGTCCTGGTGTGGTTCGTAGATGCTCGAAAGTGCGAGCTTCGTCGCGCATGAAAGCCTTTTTGTCGAGCGGTTTCCATGAGCATCCCATTGTCGAAGTCGAATAAGGCAGAGGTGCGCTGTCGCAGGCAGGATGTGCGCAACCGGCTGGGGCGCCGGATGGTTGTTCGACCGGAAGAAGCGATTCGAACATCTTCAGCTGAAGCGGGATTTTTCACGATGACAGGCAAGTGTGAGGGGTGCCGCGACGGTAGAGATGGAATCGTCGACTTCTCGATGGCGTTTCAACCCATCGTCGATCGCGGCAGCGGCAAGGTGTTTGCCTACGAAGCTTTGGTTCGTGGCTTGGCAGGTGAAGGCGCAAAAGCCGTTCTCGATCTTGTCAACGAAAGCAATCGCTACGCTTTCGATCAGCAATGCCGGGTGAAGGCTCTCGAGCTGGCGACGAAGCTCGGCGTGGGGAAGGACGCGACGCTTTTGTCGATCAACTTTTTGCCCAAGGCCGTTTACGAGCCGCGAGCGTGCATCCGCCTAACGCTCGAAACCGCGAAGAGACTGTCCTTCCCGCTGGACAAGATCATGTTCGAGTTCACGGAGAATGAGGTCCTAGATACCGACCATATTGCCAATATCGTCCGCGAGTATCGCGCGATCGGTTTCAAGACCGCGATCGATGATTTCGGTTCCGGCTATGCGGGCCTCGGGCTGCTGACGCGGATCGCGCCAGACGTTGTGAAAATCGACATGGAGCTCATCCGCGACATCGATCGTGACGAACGCAAGCGTACGATCGTCAAACATACCGTCGCGATGCTGCGGGATCTCGGGATCACTCCAATTTGCGAGGGTATCGAGACAGCGCCGGAGTTGGATGTGCTGACCTCTCTCGGTGTGTCGCTTATCCAAGGCTATCTGATCGCGAAACCGCAATTTGAGGGGCTTCCAACGCCCCGGGAGATTCCGGGTCCATAGCGCGCTATCAGCGGTTATCGGAAGCGCTAATCGCGCGTTGCCTTCCGCGCTCGGTTCGCCGCCACCGCCGCGCGGA
>JBEVLH010000005.1:0-8699 GCA_040509255.1 Hyphomicrobium sp.
GGCCGATAAGGAGGAGCGAAAGCGGAAGCTTGGTCGCAAAGGTATCGCCGCGCGTGCTCCTCAGAGGCGCAAAAGAAACAGCGATGTGGGTCGCGCACGCCATGACGGCATCTGATCCCGGAAAACCAGCGGAAGGTCCGATCCGGGCTGAATAACCGATCCGGCCCCCGAAAATCAAGCCATCGCGCGGTTGCGCCGCAAGATCAGGAGGGGTGGCCGGTCCCGCCGGCCCTTGCATCCTCCTCGGCCCCCTTTCCTGCGGCGATTTTGCCACCTCGTTAGGCAGTCCCGCCGCGACGCGGATACAGATGAACGGGTTTACGACCGTGGCGCGTTCCCTGTCAGTCCGCGCCAGCGCGCTTCAGCCCGCAAACGGAGAAAGCTTTATGACCGCCGCCGACGCTCCGCCCGACAATGCCCGAACGTCCTATGCCCCGGGCCTCATTGCGATCCATTGGATTACGGCCGCCGTCTTCGTGATCCTCTTCGCCGCCATCGAACTTCGCGGCTATTATCCGCGCGGAAGCGCGACACGCGACTTCCTGACCGCCACCCACAAATCCTGCGGCATGCTCATTTTGCTGCTCGCGCTCGTTCGCATCAACGTGAGAGGCTGGAAGGGCGCGCCGCCGATCGTGCCTGAGCCGGCGATTTGGCAGCAACGGTTTGCTCGCCTCACCCACCTAATCCTCTATGTCGCGATGATCGCGATGCCACTTCTCGGCTGGCTGATGACGAGCGCCGGCGGCCACGCCGTCCCCTTCTTTGGTCTAACCATTCCTCCGATCATCGGTCCGGATAAAGAGCTTGCTCACACGCTGGAAGAAATTCACGAGTTCATCGGCAACGCACTCTATTACGTCATCGGGCTCCACGCGCTTGGTGCGCTCGTCCACCACTATGTCCTAAAGGACGATACGCTTCTGCGCATGACGCGGCCAAGCCGCTGACACGTCGCGGAACTCAGGCCTTTCAGATCAGATCTTGAGGATCCCTTCGGCCACTCGCACCGCGTAGCCGCCGATGCGGACGCCGTCGAGCTTACCGCGCGTGACCGACATGGTGAGGGTGACGGCGCTCGGCCGCCCCATCTCGAAGCCCTGTTCGATGGCGCGTTTGTGCGTGCCATCGGGAAGCACGTCGAATTCCTGGATCACATGGGCGAAACTCGCCGCCGCCGATCCAGTCGCGGGGTCTTCTGGCACGCCGATATCGGGCGCGAACATGCGCGCGTGGAATGCCGACTGCGCGCGCACGCACTGCCGGGTATAAAGATAGACGCCCATGATGTCGCGATCCGTGAACGACCGCGTCCAATGCTGCGAGGCCACCCGCACTTTCGACATGGCCTCGAGATTGGAGACCGGAACGAACGCAAACGCCGGCGTGCCCTTGATCAGCGTCGGCTTGTGGTTCTCGAATCCGATCTCGGTCGATATCAGCCCGATCGCCGCCGAGATCTCCTCGGGCTCCGACAAACCCTCGGGCGCGCTCCAGACTCGCGGCGCATCGAATTCGCCGTAAGAGGCGCCGCCGCCGCGCGTGCGAACGCCCACCCGAACGCTGCCGATTTCTTCTTCAAGCGCAATGATGGCGTCGCCGTGCCCGCTGCCAAGCGGCGCCCGAAGCTCCGCCAGCAGCACCGCTGCCCCGAGCGTCGGATGGCCCGCGAACGGCAACTCGCGCGTGGGCGTGAAAATGCGGATGCGTGCCGTGTGACCAGGGCTGTTCGACGTCAACACGAACGCCGTCTCGGACAGATTGAACTCGCGCGCGATCGTCTGCATCTCGACGGTGCTCAGACGATCGGCCCCCAGCACGACCGCGAGCGGATTGCCGCCGAACGGCCGCTCCGTGAAAACGTCCAGAACATGATAGGTCAGCGCCATTGCGCGCGTCTCTCCCCGCTGTCGGCTCGGCTCACGGCCCTGGCGCAAAAGCCTGCGCGGGCGGCGGCACCATGCGTCAAGCCTCCGCCTGAGCCAAGCCCTTTTTCCGGCGATCTGAAACCTTTAGCGCGCGACCAAAAGTGCTTCGAGCAGCAGGCGCGCATAAGGAAGCGTCTTCAGCCCATCGAGCTGTTCAAGCCGGGCAACCGGCACAACAGCTTCGAGTTCAGGATCGTCCGTCGTGGCGTTGTGCTTTTCGAGCTCGGCTGCGAAAGCCTCCGCCGTCATCGGCAGATAGAAGGGCACCGCGAAGCAGAGCTGCGCGTTGCTGCGCGCGACGAAGAAGCCGTCTTCGCGTTGAAGCCGGCGTCCTGCTTCTCCGATTTCTTCCTCGACCTCGCGTTCGACGCTGCGGCTGATATCAACCGTGCCGTTCGCAAGCACATCTTTCTCGTCGATGAAGCCCGACGGCAGATACGCGTAGCCGTAATTGACGTTGCCCGGGCGCTGCATCACGAGCAGGAACTGTCCGTCGGAAGATCGAATGAGCGCTGAGCCGAACCCGTCGAGAACGCCCGTCTCCGGATAACCGAGCGACCGCCAATAAAGGTAGCTTTTGAAATTCGTCCGGATCAGCGTCGCCGAGAGTTCGCTTTCGTCTATCCGCAAATCCCCAATCAGATATACGACGCCATTGAAATAGGATGCGTTGGCAGAAGTCGCCTTCTGCCAGTGGGCGTCGATCTCGCCAGCGAACGTTTCCGCAAATGACCAAGCGCCGTCGCCGACTTTCAGCTCGCAGCGCCCAAGAATTTTAACCCCGTTTTCATGCGGAAATCCGCGACCCGATATCACCTGCTTCTCACCTTCGCTTTAGCCGGAATGCACGCCGGCACGCTCCGGCAGACACAATTAAGTCTCGGTTTGATCAAAACCCCTAACCGCATCTGGAACGCGAATTCAAATGCTCAAACCGCCGATATGTCGCCATTTCAGTCCGCAATTCGCGCACTGACAATTTCACGACGGCCACGTCTTGAGCGAAGTTTCGTCATCACGCGGCCAAGATTCGACAGCCATATGTCATCACGACAGCGTCGCTGGGGGGCGACAGTCAAGATCTCCCAGCACCTCTAAGCCGGTTTCAGTCCTGGTGTTGTACCGGGGCACATTCGGGCGAGGTGCATGAGGATCCATCTGCCTCCCGATGAAAAACTCATCGGGCTCGCGTGGGCACGGCCACGCGCGAGCCCCGCCGAATCCGAAGATGCCGCGTGAGCGGCAATATTCGGAAACGGGCGGCAGAGGTCCCCGCTCCTCTGCCGCCCGCGTTAGTCCCGGCCTGCGCCCGCAAGGACGAAGGTTGGAAATGACGTGGACCGCCCGCGCTGCCGCACGTAAACCCTCCCCAAGAGCGCGGCAGTGCGGGTCGGTTCCCGCATGCGCACTTAGACAGCTGCGTGACGTGATAACCGCTGCGTGAATCCCTCGACGAGTTTCTGCCTATGCAACGAAACGCGTTGTGCAAGGTCGCTCGTCACACCGGCGTAGAGAACCCCGTTTTGCCCGCTCGCCAGCAAATAAACATACGGTTGCTTCGGCCTGCGATCCCACATCTGTCGGCTCACGTGGATGGCCGCCTCCGCGGCCATGACGGAAATTAATCCAATAGTTCGTTCTTCTCCTAATTTCGCGCACCCATCAAACTCAACAAGCGTCTGGCCGCTCAGGCGGTCACCCACGACAAGTCAGATCCAATAAAAAAAAACGCGGCAGCCCGTATGGCCACCGCGTTCGATTGATTTCATCCCGCTGACGGCGGCGGAAGGATCAGTTCTTCCCCTTGTCCACAAGCTTGTTCTTCGAGATCCACGGCATCATTCCGCGCAGCTTGGCGCCGACTTCCTCGATTTGATGCGCGTCGTTCAAGCGCCGCGTCGCTTTGAAGTTCGGCTGACCCGCCTTCACCTCGAGCATCCAGTCGCGCACGAATCGGCCGGCCTGAATGTCGGCAAGCACCCGCTTCATCTCCGCCTTCGTCTCTGGCGTGATGATGCGCGGACCGGTCTTGTACTCACCGTATTCGGCGGTGTTCGAGATTGAGTAGTTCATGTTGGCGATACCGCCCTCGTAGATGAGGTCGACGATCAGCTTCACTTCGTGCAGGCATTCGAAGTACGCCATCTCCGGCGCGTAGCCCGCTTCGACCAAAGTCTCAAAGCCCGCGCGGATCATCTCGACGAGACCGCCGCAAAGCACGGCCTGCTCGCCGAACAGATCCGTTTCGCATTCCTCGCGGAACGTCGTCTCGATCACGCCCGAACGGCCGCCGCCGATCGCCGACGCGTACGACAGGAAAAGATCATGCGCGTTGCTGCTCTTGTCCTGATGCACCGCGATGAGGCACGGCACGCCGCCACCCTTCTGATATTCGCCGCGCACCGTATGCCCCGGGCCTTTGGGAGCCACCATGCCGACGTCGAGATCGTCGCGCGGTTCGATCAGGTTGAAGTGCACATTGAGGCCGTGCGCGAAAAGCAGCGCCGCACCCTTTTTCATGTTGGGCTCGAGGTGCTCTTTGTAGATGTCCGCCTGCAATTCGTCCGGCGTCAGCATCATGATGACGTCGGCCCACTTGGCGGCCTCCGCAACGTCCATCACCTTGAGGCCCGCTTGCTCGGCCTTCTTCGCCGAGGGTGAACCCTTGCGCAGTGCAATGACGATATCCTTGACGCCCGAGTCCTTGAGGTTCAACGCATGTGCGTGCCCTTGGCTGCCGTAGCCGACCACCGCGACTTTTTTCGATTTGATGAGGTTGATATCGGCATCACGATCGTAATAGACGCGCATGGGCGGCCTCTCGGGTTCCCCGGTCGAAATCGACGGTCGGGCTGGGTTGAAAAAGACGGGGCCCGGCATCGGTTCGGAACCGGGCGTCCATGAAATCTGGCGGGAACCTATAGATATCGCGTGGCGGATTCAACGCCCCGGCCCCCGCTGCCGCATGCGCTGGCGCGGTTATTTCACCGCAGCCTTTGCGCCCATGCTGCAAAGCGGAATTAACCGAAACCGCCGGAGGCGCCATCACACCATCTCCCGCACGATCGGCCAGAGCGACGCGAGCAGAGCCACGGCCATGCAGACGTTGAAAATCCGCATCGACTTCGGATCCTGAAGAAAGACGCGCAGCGACGTGCCGAACAGCGCCCAACTCGTGGTCGAGATCAGCGACACGATCAGAAAGACGACGGTCAGCACCGTAAGATCCCACCACAGTTCCTGCGGCGAGACGTAGTTGGCCGCCACACTCAGGCAGACCATCCACGCCTTCGGATTGACCCACTGGAACAGAGCCGCCTCGAGGAACGTCATCGGGCGCGCCTTGTCGCCGACGATCGGATCGGTGGCGCCTGCCGACGCGATGCGCCACGCCAGCCACACCAGATACGCGATGCTCGCAATCCGCAGCGCCCGATAGAGCGACGGAAAAGCCGTGAACACCTGCCCGACCCCTAGCCCGACCGCCACGATCATGATCGCGAAGCCGACGGTCACGCCGAGCATGTGCGGCCACGTCCGGTTGAAGCCGAAGTTGACGCCCGAGGTCAGCAGCATGGTGTTGTTCGGACCAGGCGTCATCGCCGACACGAACGCGAATGCGATGAGCGATAGAAAGAGTTCGTGAGACATCTGTCATCGGCAGCGCGGCATTCCGCGTGCCTCCTTGGAATTTTAGGAAAGAAGAACGAAAGCGGGTGCTAGGCCACCGCGCCGCGTCCGATGGCGGCAATGCCCGTGCGCGAAACTTCGACGAGGCCGAGTTCCGACATGAGCTGAATGAACGTTTCGATCTTCGACGGTTTGCCCGTGACCTCGAAAACGAAATGCTCGATCGACGTGTCGACGACCTTGGACCGGAAAATCTCGGCAAGGCGAAGCGCTTCGATGCGTTTGTCGCCCTTGCCGGCGACTTTCACCAGCGCAAGCTCGCGCTCGAGCGAACCACCCTCTTCCGTCAAATCGCGCACGCGATGCACGGGGACGAGCCGTTCGAGCTGCGTCTTGATTTGCTGGATGACGGCCGGCGTGCCGCTCGTGATGACAGTAATGCGCGACAGATGCCGCTCGTGCTCGACCTCGGTCACGGTCAGCGAGTCGATGTTGTAGCCACGCCCCGCAAACAGTCCGATGACGCGCGCCAGCACGCCCGGCTCGTTATCGACGATGACCGACAGCGTCCGCGAGACGATCTCCTGCGAACGCGACGGGCTCGGATAATGTGACTGCTTCAGGGGTTCGGACATCGTCGGTCTCTGGGTTTCAAACGAATGTTTCAACTACGGTATGGCCGTTCGCGTAATCGGGAATGCTCCACGGCTCGGCCAGCGCCGCCTCGCGCCACGCCGCGAAAGCCGGAAAGGCCAGAACCGCATCCATGTAGGCACGCGTCGATTCCCGCACCGGGATTTGATACGTGTCGAACCGCGTCACCACCGGAGCGTACATCGCGTCGGCTGCGGAAAATGCACCGTACAAGAACGGTTGTCCGCCCGCAAAGCGGTTGCGCGCCTCCGACCAGATGTCTTCGACCCGGTCGATGCTGGCGCGCAGCGGCTCCGTCAACGGCGGCGTTGCGAAGCGCGCGCCCAGATGCATCGGGCACCCCTGACGAAGCGGCTGAAACCCGGCGTGCATCTCGTGCGCCACCGCTCGCGCGTGCGCCCTGGCGTTGGCGTCGCGCGGCCAGATCGCCAGATCGGGGAATTTCTCGGCCAGATACTCGATGATGGCGAGGCTTTCCCACACCGTCACGTCGCCATCGACCATCGTCGGCACCTTGCCCGACGGCGAATATTCCAGCATCCGGCTGCGGCTCTCGGGCATCCGCAACGGAATGATCTCTTCCTCGAACGCAATCCCGAACGCGGTCAAAACCAGCCAAGGCCGCAGCGACCACGACGAATAGAGCTTGTTGCCGATGACGAGCTTGAGCATCGTTATTTGCTGCCGCCTGCCGTCGCGTCTGCATCGGAATCGCCCGGCTTCTTCGGCGGAAATACAGACTTCAGAAAAATCGGCATGCCGTCCTTGTCGACCATCTTCTTGAAGGCGTTCGCCTCCTTGATGGAAACTTTGTACTGCGAGAACGCCGCGACGAAGCGCGCTCCCATCCCGCGCGCGATGTCTTCTGGCGCGGGCGTCCCCATCTTCACGCGGTCTTCCTGCGGGATGCGGGCGTAGATCTGCGCCAGCACCTGCGAATGCATGTAATCCTGCGCCATGCACGACTCGAGCCCCGCCGAAAACTCGCTGGCGAGCATCTGCGTGCGATAGCAGGCGTCGAGAAACTTCACGACGCCCGCCGAACCTTCGCGCCGATGAAGATCGGCGAGCCGCTTGGCGGCATCCTTGATATTGGCGACGTGGTCCCAGGTCTCCTTGGCGGCCGACACGTGCGGCACGGCGACGACGGCCATCGCAAACAATGCGACAACCGTTGCCAGTCCGAAACCCAGTCCCCCCTGCTTGTTCAAACCAGCACCTTTCCTTCATCGCTGATGGCATGCTCGACTTCGTCGTCGGTGATATTCTCGCCGAGCAGCATCTCGTTGTGCGCCTTGCCCGATGGGATCATCGGGAAGCAGTTCGTGAGTTTCGCGACCCGGCAATCGAAGATCACGGGACCCTTGGTATTGATCATCTCCTGGATGGCATCATCGAGATCCGCCGGATGCTCGCACCGCATTCCGGTCCACCCGTAGGCATCCGCGAGCTTGACGAAATCCGGCAGCGCTTCGGTGTAGCTTTCCGAAAGCCGGTTGCCGTGAAGCAGCTGCTGCCACTGACGCACCATCCCCATGTACTCGTTGTTCATGATGAAAACCTTGACCGGCAGGCGGTACTGCACCGCCGTCGAGCACTCCTGGATGTTCATCAGGATCGAGGCATCGCCGGCAACGTCGATCACCAGCGATTTCGGATGCGCAAGCTGTACCCCGATGGCGGCCGGCAATCCATAGCCCATCGTGCCGAGCCCTCCCGACGTCATCCAGCGATTCGGCTCCTCGAAATTCAGGAACTGCGCCGCCCACATCTGGTGCTGCCCGACTTCCGTCGTGAAATACGTGTCGCGATTCTTCGTCAGTTCGTTCAGCCGCTGACACGCGTACTGCGGCATGATGATGTCTTTGGAATTCTTGTAGGCCAGCGATTTTTTCGCGCGCCAGCCATCGATCTGCTTCCACCACGCCTTGTGCGCGGCCTTGTCGAGCACCGGCGCCTTGGCCTTCCAGACCCGCAGCATGTCTTCGAGCGTGTAAGCGCAGTCGCCGATGATCGGAATATCGACCATGATATTCTTGTTGATCGACGACGCGTCGATATCGACGTGGATTTTCTTCGAGTTCGGCGAGAACCCGTCGACGCGGCCCGTGATGCGATCATCGAAGCGCGCGCCGATGTTGATCATCACGTCGCAGTCGTGCATCGCCAGATTGGCTTCATACGTCCCGTGCATGCCGAGCATGCCGAGCCACTGCTTGTCGGACGCCGGATAGGCGCCGAGCCCCATCAGCGTCGACGTAATCGGATAGCCCGTCAGCCGCACGAACTCGCGCAGCAGCTGGCTCGCCTTCGGACCCGAATTGATGACCCCGCCGCCGGTGTAGAACACCGGCCGCTTGGCGCTCGCAATCAGGTCGACGGCCTCGCGCACCGCCTGCTGGTCCGGCTTCAGCTTCGGACGATAGGTTTTGTGCTGGATGTTCGACGGCCCGACATAGTTGCCGGTCGCGAACTGCACGTCCTTCG
>JBEVLH010000006.1:0-8347 GCA_040509255.1 Hyphomicrobium sp.
AGGCGGGCTCCTAACGTCACTTGACGGCCACCACCTAAAAAAAGAGCGCCCGGAGTTGCGTCCCCGGGCGCTCTTGAAGCTGTCGAAGTAACGAAAGCTTACTTCGCGGCGCCCGTGAGCTGCGTGTTGACGGACGTGAACACCGAGCTCAAGCCGGTCTTGACGTTCTGCAGGCCAGCGATGATGCCGACGCCGACGATGGCAGCGATCAGGCCGTATTCGATTGCCGTTGCACCCGATTCATCATTCAGAAAGCGCGAAAACATGGTCATTTGTACTCTCCCAAACTAGTCCAAAAAGTCGATACCGATCCTTGTTCTCTTGGGTCTTTGTCCAAGCCGAACTTCGAGGAAGATAGCGTTCAAAAATTAAAGTCGAGTAAAATACGACAACTTCCACCAAAAGTCGCATTAAACTGAAATTGTTGCGGGTAAAATCGAAGTAAAATTCAATTTATAACGACTTAACAAGAGGAATATAATTATTGATACTACGATAATTCCTGTATCTTAAGATCTGCTGTGCAGTATTTACAGGTTAATACCGGTTTAGACAGAGGTTAATCTATAGATGTAACTCGACGAGCCCGGTTCATGTAAAGGCAACGAAGGGACCTTTGGCAACCTGTCGATATCAGTCACCTTCAAAACACCCGGGCAAGATTAGGAAACGATACCGGTCCCCCAAGAACAGATATCGCTATCAGGTCGGTCTCCCGAATACGCGCCTGGAGCCGTTTGATGCTGATCGGAACACTCGTTTCCAGTTCCTTCACCAATATCTGCGGTAATGCTTCCGATCCGCCGAACAAATCGGAACTCAGCACATGGGCACCAAAGCGAGACTCGCCACTTTCCGCCTGCAATGGCTCAAAGCCGTCGCCGGCATTGGATTGCTGGCCTTCTCTATAAGTGCGGCGGAGGCTGGCGATCTTATCGTGCGCTACGACCAATCGCAGTTGCTGAGGCTGCCGCGTCCGGCTTCCGAGATCATCATCGGAAACCCCTCGATCGCGGATGTCGCGCTCCAGGACGGAAACCTGCTCGTCGTAACCGGTAAGACCTTCGGCATCACGAACATCATCGCGCTCGACGCCGAGCACAACGTCATCCAGGACCAGCGCGTCATGGTGGAGCGTGACGACCGCAAGATGGTCAATCTCCATAAGGGCAGCCAGCGGTTCACTTACGCGTGCACGCCAAACTGCGAACCGACCCTGACGATCGGCGACGAAACCGACTTCTTCAAAGACGTCCAATCCGCCAACAACGCCAAACTCTCGTTCTCTTCGGGCGCCTCAGACAAAGGTAATGCCGCCAACAACGCGCAATAGCAGCGCCCACCGTCCGTTAGTCTAGCTTGGCCGTTAAGTGTTTTTTCACCGTCTGAGAAACGACTACGTTTCAATAAATGCGCTCTTAATCTTCCGCATATAGCTCTGATGGCAAATATTAGAGTGAGCGTTTGCCAATGTTTACGCCCGGCCGCGCGATCGACGCCTTCAGATCGAGTTCGAAATTTGCGAGATTGCGCCGGTTCGCACGCGACGAACGCGGCGTGACCGCGGTTGAATTTTCCCAGGTCGCCGTACCGTTCTTCATGTTCATTTTCACGCTGTTCACGTCCTGCCTCTATTTCTTCGTCGTGAGTTCGCTCGAAAACGGCATGGACCAGACCACGCGCTTGATCCGCACCGGCGAGGCTGTGACCGACAAGCTCACCGTCGATCAATTCAAGGAGAAGGTGTGCGACGGCGCCGGCACCATGGTCGACTGCAACAAGATGCAGGTCTGGGCCGAACATTTCGGCGACTGGTCTGCTCCCGGGCTAAAACCGCATCAGTGCGTCGACTCCACGACAAACACGATGATCATCAACTCCGCCAAGGGATCCGATCCGATTGCGACCTATTCGGGTTCCGCCAGCGACGTCGTGATCGTCACGGTTTGCTACAAATGGGATTTCGCATCCAAGCTGGCATTTTTTAAGCTCGGCAATATGTCCGACGGCTCCATGATTATGCAGACGTCGACGGCGTTCCGAACCGAGCCTTATCCAGTGAGCGGGAGCTGATGATGCGGCAGCTTCGGAGATTGACAAGGTTCGCAAAGTGCCACGCCTTCTGGCGTGATAAAGCAGGCGTCGCGGCTGTCGAGTTCGCTTTTCTCGTACCGGTTCTGATGTTGATGACGTTCGGAACGATCGAGCTGACGCGCGCTCTCATCATCCACAAGCGGTTCCAGCGCTCTGCGGCGATGGTGGGCGACCTCGTGGCCCGCGAAAAACAACTGTGGCCCGAGACTAAGGACTCATCCACCGCCACCACAGCCGACGCGAAGGCAACCCTCGCTGGCATAATGATAGCCGCTCAGCATGCGATGGAGCCCTACAGCACCAAATCGCTGACGATCAAGGTCTATCAGGTCTGGGCAAATATGACGAAGCCGACCCAGACCAAGATCGAGTGGTCGTATGAGTACAATTTCGACACCACCGCAGCGACGACAACGGGATGCGGCGATCCGAAGACGGTCGATAGCGGCGTCCTGGTCGGAAACGGCCGGGCAATCTTTGTGGAAGCCAAGTATAACTTCAAAACGATTTTGAAGAACCTTCTCCCAGGTACCATTGGCGACAGTTCGTGGTCCGACACAATGGTGGCGACTCCGCGCGATGTCCCCTCGGTGCTTTATCTCCCGGCCTTGAACAACAACAGCACGTGGGACAAGCCGTCCCTCCTTGCTTGTCAGTAGGTCCAACACGTGAGGCCGGCGAGTCCAAACACGGCGTGCTCCTAACTCGTGTAAAATTTTTTTCCCCAAAAGAAACGAACGGGGATTTCAAACTCTGAGTTCTATATTTCCTTGTGCTGTTATAAACGTCGGGTACAGTTGCCTGGCGAATTGAACAACACTGTATATGGGGATTTTAGAAGCTTATGGGCCGAAGATCCGTTCACTCGCCTGAAGAATTGAGACAGCTGATACTTGATGCGTCTCAGACCATTGTCGAACGCAATGGAATTACGGGCCTGTCGGCGCGCGAAATTGCGCGCATGATTGGCTACTCACCAGGCACACTTTATAACATCTTTGAAAATCTCGACGATGTGCTGCTGACCCTCCAGGTTCAATTGATGGGTCGCACGGTCGAGCATCTGAAGCGTGTTCCGCTCGGCTCCGACGGCGAGAAGAATATCGAAACGCTCGCCTACGCCTACGTCGACTTCGCGCTCGTCAACCGACGGATGTGGAACCTGTTCCTCGCTCACAACCTGCCGGCTGGAAAAACCGTACCGGCGCCGTTCCACGATTATACCAATAGTCTCGTGGAGATCATCCGGAACGCGCTGACACCGATCGCTCCCAACATGCCGCGTGACGACATCGACACAACCGTGCGGGCGCTCTGGGCAGGCCTCAACGGCATCACGGCGTTCGCCGCCACTGAAAAGGGCGTCTACATCACCCCTGCGACCGCTCAGGCATATGCCAAGGAGCTGGTGACCACGTTCCTCAGGGGCTTGCGCTGCCGGGTTGCACACGACTAGCCGGCGGCTCTTCGGATGACGGCTGCGAAGCGGCAGACGGCTCGGGCTGTCTGGCTGCGCTCGCGGCAGGGATGGGCGCGTTGCTCGGAGGCGGCGTCTTCTCATCGCTTCCCGGATGATTTGCAATCGAGCCGGTCGTGACATTCTCTCCGGCATCCTGCTTGCGGGCCACGAAATGCGGACCCTCGATCAGCCCGAACCATTTGTCCGAGGGCAACATGCGCTGCTCGAGGCCTGTCCAGAGGCTGTGGGAGCTCAGACCTTCGACGAAGGTATTGGTCCGCGGAGAAAGCACGATCGCGATCGCCACGGCAGCGGCCATGGCCACCGATGAATAGACGTGGCGGCGATCAAACAGCTTCAGCGCCGTCCCGAATGACGACTTGATCCGCGTATCCATCACGTCGACCGAATAGATTTCGTCGAGCGTCAGATGGGTGAGATAGCCGACGAACATGAACACGGCCGCCAGCCACGACACGCCATCAGGTTTTCCCAAAAGATGACGGAACACGATCGCCGTCGCCACAGCACAAAATACGGCAGCGAGAAGCGAGTGCCAGATCCCGCGGTGAACCGACATCCGATGAAAAATCGTGTGCAGTCCGTACCTGACGGCCAACAGCGTTCCGAGCCAGAGCAACCACAGCTCTGCGATCGAAAACTTGGTCGCCGCGTTGAACAGCACGGCGAATGAGGCGAAGATCGCCAGGCCCGCGAACATGGCACGGCTTGGCCGCGAATCCTTGAGATCGATATCCGGCAATACCGAACCGAGGGCGCCCGCCAGCGTCACCGCCACGAGATTTTGCGGCGCCACTACGTCGGCGGCGAGCGTCAGCGTCGCCAGCGCACCCGAAACGACGGTACCGATCGCGATGTGGGTGGTGAAGTTGGCCATGGGCGCTCCAAACCGCGTCTCGACGTGCGTGCCGCGACATAGGGACTTGGCAGTCCTCGTTCGACTAATGGAGCATCAGATTCTCGCGCCCTCGGCGAGGTCGCCGGATGGCCTGCATGTGGATAAGACCATTTCGCGGAGCCGTTATGGTCCTACTCGGCAAGGGTGGCGACGCGCTTAGGAATGTGCGACCAAGGTCGCGGACAAGGACGGAAACTGACAAAGCGAATGCCGACCGCCGAAACCCCCTTGAATAGCAAGATCATGCGAGTTGCAGCCGCAAACATTGGTGTGGCACTCGCGGTCGTGTCGTTGAAATACATCGCTTACGTCGTGTCGGGCTCGGTGGCATTGTTCTCCGACGCCCTCGAAAGCATCGTCAATGTGATAACGGCTATCACGGCCTATATCGCCATCCGCTTGAGCGCCAAGCCGCCCGACAGCGATCACCCCTTTGGCCACTCGAAGGCCGAGTTCCTCGCCGCAATGTTCGAGGGCGCCATGATCGCCGTCGCTGCGGTGCTCATCATGATCAAGGCTTACGGCGGCCTCGTCGGCGGTGTGACGCTCGATCACTCAGTGCTTGGTCTCCTGATCAACAGCATCGCGACGATCCTCAATGCCGGCTGGGCCTGGGCGATGATCAAGTGGGGCACGAGTTGGCGTTCGCCCGCCCTCGTCGCCGATGGCCATCATCTTTTCACTGACGTCATCACATCTGTGGGCGTCGTCATTGGTCTCGTCCTCGCCCTATTGACCGGCTGGCACATTCTCGATCCGCTCATCGCCGCCGTCGTCGCCGTCAACATCCTCATGATGGGATATCGCATTGCGACCGATTCGATGTCGCGCCTCATGGATCAGGCGGCAAGCCCCGAGATCGAGGCCCGAATTCGCGGGGCCATCGAGGCAAGCGGCAGCGGGGCCATGCAGGCGCACGATATCCGTACGCGCCAGGCCGGCCGCGCCCTGTTCATCGAATTCCATCTGGTCGTTCCGGGCTCGATGACCGTCGACGAAGCCCACGCCATTTGCGACCGGCTCGAGGACTCCATCGAAAAGAGCATCGACGGCTCCGAGGTCGTCATCCACGTCGAGCCCGAATACAAAGCGAAGCCCGAAGCCTCCGGCGCCGTCCCGCTTTGATCTACGACTGTCGCGCGGCCCTGGATGGCCGGGTCAAGCAGGCCATGACGGGAAGGGAGAGGTCGACGACCGCCCAATGGATCTTCGCCGTAAAGCCGACGAGACACTCACGGGAAATCGCTCAAATCACCCGTTCGGCCCAGAGGTCGTATTCGTCTGCCTCGACGACTCGCCCGCGAACGATGTCGCCGGGCGTCACGTCGTCGTCGCCGTTGAGGAAGACGTTGCCGTCGATCTCTGGTGCGTCCCACTTCGAGCGGCCGATCGCGCCATCCTCGTCGACCTCATCAATGATGATATCGATCGTCTGGCCGACCCTGCCGCGAAGTAGCTCGCCACTCACCTCTTTTTGCGCGGCCATGAAGCGATGCCAGCGCTCGTCCTTCACATCTTCCGGTACGGCGCCCTCTATCGCGTTGGCCTTCGCCCCTTCGACCGCTTCATACTTGAAGCAACCGGCGCGATTGATCTTCGCTTCCTTCAGCCACGACAGCAGGAATTCGAAGTCTTCATCCGTCTCGCCCGGAAACCCGACGATGAACGTCGAGCGGATCGCGAGGTCCGGACACACGTCGCGCCAGCGCCGGATGCGCTCGGCCGTTTTCTCCTGCGAAGCCGGCCGCCGCATCGCCTTCAGCACCGCCGGCGACGCATGCTGAAACGGAATGTCGAGATAGGGCAAAATCCGGCCCTCCGCCATCAGCGGGATGACCTCATCGACATGCGGATAAGGATAGACGTAATGCATCCTAACCCACGCACCGAGATCGCCCAGTGCCTGCGATAGGTCGAGGAACCTCGCCTTAAGTGAACCGCCCTTCCATGGGCTTTCCGCATACCTGAGATCAAGCCCGTACGCGCTCGTATCCTGGCTGATGACGAGCAGTTCTTTGACGCCCGCGCTGACCAGCCGCTCCGCTTCCGTCATCACGTGGTTTGCCGGACGGCTCGCAAGATCGCCGCGCAACGACGGAATGATGCAAAACGTGCAACGGTTGTTGCAGCCTTCCGAAATCTTAAGATACGCGTAATGGCGCGGCGTGAGGCGCAGGCCTTCGGGCGGAACGAGATCGATATACGGATCGTGCAGCGGCGGCACGGCGTCGTGAACCGCCTCGACGACTTGCTCGTATTGATGCGGTCCGGTTACGGCGAGCACGCCGGGATGCGCCTCGCGAATGCGCCCTTCCTCGACACCGAAGCAGCCTGTCACGATCACCCGGCCGTTGCCGTTCATCGCCTCCCCGATGGCGTCGAGACTTTCCTGCTTGGCGGAATCGAGAAAGCCGCACGTGTTGACCACCACGACGTCAGCGCCCGAATATTCGCGCGCGATCGCGTAGCCTTCCGAACGCAGCTTGGTGATGATGCGCTCGCTGTCCACCAGCGCCTTCGGGCACCCGAGCGACACGAAACCGACCTTGGGCGTGCGCGGCTCCGCCGTGCTGGACTCATGCGCCAGCCGCCGAACCTTCGCACTTGCCTTAGCCTTGATCTTGACCGAGGGTCTCGCCATCTCCGGCTTCTAGCCCTGAGGCTCCCGAAGCGCAATCGCGACACTGTGGCAACCGACTGAAGGCGACCCGTGACCGATCTCCAAACTGCCGAAACCCCTGCAAAATCCAGCGGACCGCCGACCAATGCGCGGGCCGCCGCGAGAGCGTGGCTCGAAGCTGGCCGGCCCGTTGCCCTCGCCACCGTGATCGACACCTGGGGCTCCGCTCCCGTGCGCACCGGCGGCCAGATGGCCGTTGTCGACGTCGATGAATTCCAGGGCTCGGTGTCGGGCGGCTGCGTCGAAGCCGATGTCATTGCCGCGGGTCTGGATGTGATCGAAACCGGCAAGCCCGAAACCTTGAGCTTCGGCATCGCCGATGAGACCGCCTGGCGCGCCGGCCTAGCCTGCGGCGGCAAAATTCGCGTCCACGTTTCCAAGCTCGATCCGAAGACCGATCTCGACTTCGTCAAAAAACTGGACGCGGCGGCAGCCGCTCGTGAGCCGATTGTTGTCATGACGCGCCTCGCCGACGGCGCCCGCCAGATCTACGACGGGACCAATTCGACCGACCCTGCCATCGCCGAAGCCATCCGTCGCGCCCATAGCGGTGTCGACAAAAGCGGCGAGACGTTCCTGCACGCCCTGACGCCGCCGCCCCGTATCATCATCGTCGGCGCGACCCACATCGGCCAGCATCTCGCGACCATGGCGACGGCTTCCGGCTACGACGTCAAGGTCATCGATCCGCGCACAGCCTTCGCCAGTCCGGCGCGCTTCGATCCTTCGCAGTTGATCACCGGCTGGCCGGAGGACATCTTCAAGCAACTGGCCGCGGATCCCTTCTCCGCCGTCGTGACGCTGACCCATGTCGATCACATCGACGACGACGCGCTGACGATCGCTCTCAAATCGCCGTGTCGCTACATCGGTTCGCTCGGCTCCCGCAAAACGCACGCGAGGCGCGTCGAGCGGCTGAAGGCCGCCGGCTTCTCCGATGCGGAAATCGCCCGTATCAACGCCCCGGTCGGGTTGAACATTGATGCTGAAACGCCCGGCGAGATCGCAACGTCAATCCTCGCTCAAATCATCGCCTCGTTTCGCAAGGTACCGGCTGCGTGAAGGTCGCCGCCGTCATCCTCGCGGCCGGCCGGTCGTCGCGCTTCGAGGACGGCCATAAGCTGCTCGCCGAGATCGACGGCATTCCGATAATCAGACACGTCTGTGCCGCGGTGGCGGCATCCGGCGTCGATGA
>JBEVLH010000007.1:0-6445 GCA_040509255.1 Hyphomicrobium sp.
GGGGAAGCGCTTCTCTCGTAACCTTGTCTCTGCTGCTTGTTGTTCTTTACCTTTCGCTCCCAAGCGCGAGTTCGCATCATACAGTTCTGTGTGAAAAACGCCGTAAAGCCAGCAAGGACTCTCCCGATCGTAATCTTTGAATTGCGGGGGAGAAGTCAAATTGGCGGTAGATCACAATAGGCCGTTGGAAAAAAGCCAACCGGCTGCGGAGGACGTCGCGGCTCAAGCGATGTTCGTCGGGTTCGCATCGTTCGGTATCGGCACCGCAGTCTTCTTTTATTTCCATCCCCGTCTTGATCTTGCGGTAGCTAACTTTCTGCATGTTTCCGGGCGCAGCTTCATCGGGAGCGATTCGATTTACTTCCAAGTCGCGCGGCGAACGTTCAGCTCCATGTTCTACATCATCTGCGGTTTGACGGCGGTCGGGTGTATCGCGACCCTGAGGACGCGAGCGCGCTGGCTGACACTCTCCAGCCGCGGTTGGCTTTATCTCGCGGCGTGCCTTCTGGTCGGTCCGCTAACGATCGCCAATCTTGGCTTCAAGGATCATTGGGGGCGCCCGCGCCCGATCAACGTCATCGAGTTCGGTGGCGACAAAGTTTATGAACCTCCACTCACGCCGTCTCATCAATGCGACAGGAACTGCTCGTTTATCTCAGGCGAAGCATCGTCGATCTACATCCTCTGCTTCGCTGCAGCATTGTTGTTTCCCGGTGCGACTGGCCTCTGGATCGCAAGCGGCATCGTACTGGGGAGTTTGGCGGGCTTTGTTCGCATGGCAGAGGGCGGGCATTTTTTGTCTGACGTTCTTTTCGCCGGTGTCTTCATGGCGCTGACCGCCTCCACCATCGACCGGCTTTTCGCTGCGGTTGCGCGAGATCCCCGCTACGATTGAGAAAACCGCACCTCCGCCATTAGGCCCGGAGAGTTGTCAGACAAAATTACCCTCGCGCCATGGAGATCCGCAATTGCGGCCACAAGACTGAGTCCCAGTCCGTTGCCCGCTGTCGTGCGACTTTTTTCGAGGCGGTAAAGTCGACGAAACACTTTTTCCCGCTCGCCCTCGGGAATTCCAGGGCCGCTGTCACTCACGCGAACCACGGGCTTCCCGTCGACGATCGCAACCTGCACCTTGATGTCGGCCGGTTCCTGACAATGAACGATCGCATTCTCCACGAGATTGATAAATAGCTGGTTCAATAATCGCCTGTCCCCACGCACAATAACGGGATGCGTGACCGCGCAGCTCATCTCCAGTCGATGCTGACGTTCCTCAGCAACCGCTTCCAGGGCGTCTGTGATGTTGGTCAGGAGCGCATTGAGATCGACGTCGACAAATTTATCTTTGCGAGCGCCCGCCTCTATTTCCGAAATTCGCAATAGAGCGTCGAAAGTATCGGCAATGTTATCGATCTCGTCGATGGACGCATCTGTGACCTGCTTGTAGGCATCAAGGTTGTCCGGACCCGCGCGCACCGTCTCAAGTTTTTGGCGCATGCGGCTAATAGGAGTTCGCAAATCGTGAGCAATATCGACCGATACTTGCCTTAAGTTTCCAAACAAACGTTGTAGGCGATCGATCGTGGCGTTGATCAGGGCAGCGACGTTGTCGATATCATCGGCAGCAGATCCACGAGGCACGCGCCGCCCGAGGTCGCCCGCCGCGACTGCATCGAGCGCACTCTCAATCTCGAAAATTCGCTTCTGCGTCTTGAGGCCGAGAAGGCCTCCGGCGATAGCAGCGCACAGTACGGACAGCCCAATGCCCCATAAGAGACCGTTTAGCAGAAGCCTCTGCGCATCACGGATGTCGCCATTGCCATCGCCGACGAACAAATACCCTCGCCTGGTCGTCGTCCACCTTCCGATGATTGCGTCACTAGACCGGTGAGGCGACCAATTGCCGACGAGCTTCAAGTTCTCCCATGGAATCGATTTCCACCCATCAAATCGCTCGAGGGACTTCACGTTTCCGGCCACCCGATTCCCTGTTCTGTCTGTCAGGAAATAAATGTCCTCGTCCGATTGCGCGACCCGGGCATGTCCGTCAACCATGGCCGCGAGTTCTCGAAACCCGTCGCCCTCTTCACCGTCGACATCGAGCAAGGTCCTACGCACTTCGTCGATATGGGCACGCAGGTGCGTCAGCATCTGATCGCTGATGGAAAAATAAAGCGCTGTGAACACGATGCCGTTGGTCACCGTAACGACCAGCGCGGCAAAAGCTGCCAAACTAAACGCTGTACCTCGAGTAAGCCTACGGCGCGTCGTCAATTATATAGCCCAACCCTCTCACAGTGCGGATTAACGGCACATCTCCGTGCCGGTCGATTTTTAGGCGCAGACGGCTAATATTTGTTGGAATGATGGACGACTTGGTGTCCGACTCTAGGCCCCACATCTCTTCGAGAAGCATCGACCGCGTTACGACGCTTCCGCGATGCCGAAGAAGAATTTCCAGCATTTTAAATTCGCGCGGCTGCAAATTGATAACTTCACCTTTGCGCTTGGCTTCCCGCTTGACTAAGTCGACTTCCAAAGTCTCGATCCTAAAGGCAACCGGTTGACTAGGAGCGGGTGGACGACGCCCGAGCGCGGCAACGCGTGCCACGAGTTCTCCGAGTGCGAAGGGTTTTACAAGATAATCATCCGCACCACCTTCGAGCCCCTGAATACGATCTTCAATCCCACCTACAGCGGTAAGAAAGATGATACCGGACCGAATATCGGCTTTTCGAAGGTTTTGAACGACGTGGAGCCCGTCCAGTCCTGGGAGCATGCGGTCGACGATCACAACGTCAAATACGCCGACGACAGCGCTTCTCAGTCCGCTTGATGCGTCATGCGCGGTAGACACCTCGTGGCCGTGACGAGTGAGTGCCTCACTGACATGCCGAGCAGTGTCTAAGTCATCTTCGATGATGAGAATTCGCATGATCTTGATGTGTGGCGTTGCGGGCAAAGACCGAGCGGAAGTCCGTTTACCACCCGGCAAAATTGCGGCAACAGAGTCACAGATTTGTATTTTGTTTATAGGCGCAAGCGTACCCCGCGCAAAATTTGAACTCAGGTCAAGGAATTTCCAAAGCGGCCATACCGGACTGCGCCGGCCAACAACGCTAGCGCCTTGAAATATTTATCGGCCCCGCGATCCGCAGCGCGCGCCCCGATCATCAAAAATGCACGCTCCGAGCGTCGATGGAATTACTCCGCAGCCACCGGCTCCGCCGATGGTTGCGGTTCGGCAGCCGGCATCGCACTGCGCGACGATAGGAACAGGAAAGCAGCAACCAACGCATAGGCCGCCGCCACCGATGGCGTCACGGCGATGCCGACCGATTCCCCGTGCATGAAGCCGAAGAACGTCATTACGGCGCCCGCCAGCGCGAACGCCGCCGCCTTCAAGAACTCACGCTCGATGATGAAGACGGCGATGGCGCCGAGGATGAGGCCGGTCAGAATGGCGCCGCCGCCCATGACCTCAAGTCCATGATAGAGAACGCCGGTCTGGCTGAGCTTGTCTAGCCCGACGGCATGAGCGCTCGTCCCCGCCGCGCCCAAGGCGCCGTCGATCTGGTTTTTCGCCCAGGCCGCCAGATGCGGTGTCAGCGCCAGCACGATCGCCGGCGCGTGCTTGACGGGGGTGGTCTGGAACGACTGCGCGCCGATCAGCATGCCGATGTAAAGCAGGATCGGCGAGATAGCGACTAGCGGAATGAGCGCCGACAGCAGGGAGATGATTCCGAACCAAGCGAGCAGTAGCACCACCAGGCCCGTAGCGAACGAATACCCGATCCGCCCACCCATCGCCTTCCAGCCGGGATGGCCGATGTAGACGGCGTTGATGAAAGGGTTTCCCATCAGGCAGCCGATCAGACTGACCACACCATCAGCCGTCAACACTCGCGTGGTCGGGAAATGGTCGCCCGCGGCTTCCGCGCTTTCGACGTTGTCCATCGCTTCGACGAGATCGTAGATGCCGAACGGAATTGCCGTGACCAAGATAACGCCGATGAACTGAAAGCCGCTAAAGACGTGATCGGTCGCCGGCACCGGGAAAGAAAAGCCGAAATTCGACAGTGCCGCACCGACCTTATCGATGCTCATGCCACCAATATTGAGGCCGAACAGGTTCGATCCCCATGCGATCAGCATGCCGGCCGCGATGGCAACGAGACCAGCGGGAATTCCCTTCGGATATCTCATCCCCCCGAACCAAGCCACCAGGATCACCGCGAAGCAGACGATTCCGATCAGCGGCGTCATGAAGATCTCAAGCGCGGGCCGCATCGAAATGAACGTGATGGAGACGCCCGCGAGCGTGCCAAGCAGCGCCGCCCTCGGCGTGATCCTTCTCACATAAGGCGCGATAAACCCGCCGATCATCAGCATGAAGCTCTGGAAGAACACCCACACCAGGCCGGCCTCCCAGCCCTTGATCGGATCTCCGGTCGAGAGCGCGATCGGCAACATGATGACGAACGTCACAACGAACATGTGAGGCACGCTGATGCCTGAGGGCAGTGCGCACACGTCTGTGCGGCCCGTCCGCTTGGCGAGCCTGTACGCAAGAAATGCATAATAGCTTGTCGACAGAAACATCATCAGGCCCATCGCTGGCAGAATGCGATGAAAAATGATCTCCGGCGGCATCTTCACGACAAACTGAAGCAGCCCTGTCAACACCAGCATGTTGACAAGAATGTTCGTCCCGAAACCGAAGAAGGCGTTCCAGTCTCCCGGCGTCCACAGTGGCGGCGACTTCGAACCGTCGGTCGTCATGTCTTGCTCCCCTGTGCAGCGCCTTGAATCGCCGCGATGGCGTCGCTGGAATTCGCTACCCAGCCGAAGATGCCACCCTGAGCCTTGATCATCGCCAGGCCCATCTCGTGGAATTCCGGAAAGTACGATCCGCAGCAGTCCGAAACCGCGATGCAGCGGTAGCCGCGATCGTTGGCTTCGCGGATCGTGGTGTTGACGCAGACCTCGGTCGTCACGCCGGCAACGAGGAGAGCCTCGATGCTTTTTTCAGCGAGAACACTCGAGAGCGGCGTGTTGTAGAATGCGCCCTTGCCCGGCTTGTCGATCACCACCTCGCCGTCGGCCGGGTAAAGGCGGGCGATAATGTCGTGACCGGGCTCGCCGCGAATCAGGATGCGGCCCATCGGACCGGGATCGCCGATGCGCAAGCTCGGCGCGCCGCGCTCGACCTTGGCAGGCGGCGCATCGGAAAGATCGGGCAGGTGACCCTCGCGCGTGTGAATGACCAGCAATCCAGCCTCGCGCGCCGCTGCCAGAAGACGCCGACACGGCTCCACGCAAGCCTCGAGTTGCGTGATGTCATTCCCAAGCGCCGCGCCGAACCCGCCCGGCTCCAGAAAATCCCTCTGCATGTCGATGATGACGACGGCGGTTTTGGCAAGATCGATCTCGACGTTGCCCGGCTCGGCGGCGACCAGCACCATGTCTTTCCCCTTGGATCGGGCGCCGCTTCGAATTCAGAGCCGCTAGAGGCGGACGGCAGCATGATCAAGTTCAAGAGCTATGCCAGAGTTAGAAGCGCGGTCGGCACAAAACAGGAGCGCAGGAAAACGCCGACAAACAGCAGCTTTTGGCGCGACCGAGAGCGCAACCGCCGTGGACCGCGAAAAACCCCGCTGCACAAAAACGTCACAAGTCGGAATTTCCCTGCCCTGCCGATGAGCAGACCGAAAGCGAAAATTCAAGTTGCGGGTGGCAAAAAGCTCACGTGAGCGGAAACAATCCGCCACCCGGCTGGAAGCCGGCACCACGTCTGGGACTGCCGGCCGACGAGCCCAGACTTGAGACGCTTGTATTCGGTATTGGCGGTCGCGAAGTCGGTACCGAATGTCGTGATGACCGTGTGCGTTAGCTTGCGGGAAAGGTCGTTCGAGGGCCGCGCAGCGCGAAAGGCGCGAAGAGCGTCGATGCCATAAAGATTTTCTCCGTTCCCATAGCGCACGACAAGCGGGCTTTCCCAGAACAGACCGTCGAGCGTTGCGACGTCGTTCGTAACCAGCGCGCGCTCATAAATTTCGAAAAGCTCGGTGACCTCGGCGAGCACGTCCGGTCGATTGATCTCCATCGGTGCCTCACCCAGCGGTCCGGGCCCGGAAAAGTCCCGCAGCTTCGACAACACGCGCGACGCGCAGGCAAAGATCTTCCCGCCACGGTCGCGAAATGACCTGGACCCCGAACGGCATGCCCTCGCTTTCGCGAACCGGCACGGCGGCGACGGGCAACCCGATGAACGATATCGGCTGCGTAAAGATGCCGATGTTCGGACGCAGTGGCACCTCGCGATCGCCAAGCATCATTGTCTTCTGCCCGAGCAGCGGAGCGCTCATCGGCGTCGACGGCGCCAGAATGATGTCGACATCGGCGAAGATCTTGTTCATCGCTTCCGCGAACTGCCGCCGAAACC
>JBEVLH010000008.1:0-4788 GCA_040509255.1 Hyphomicrobium sp.
GAAAGCCATTCGCCGAGCGCGCCCACGATGACGACGAAGAGCGATGAAAAGATCGCGATGTGAGTCGCGGCGAGCAGCGCCAGATCGATTGTCTCGCCGACGGTTTTCGGAAGGCGATCGAACGGCCCCGAGAGAATATCGAGATCGACAAATAAAACCGTGACGAGCCCGGCTGCCAAACTCGCAAGCACGAGCCCGAATACGATACGCGCCAATGTGCTGAAAAATCTAAGCACAAGCCAACCGCCCCAAATCCTACCAAGCGCGAAATGTATTGCGCGGGGGTGGGCGGCTCAACAGGAATAAAGTTGGGACTAGGTTTTGGAGATCAGGGATTGACGGCGGCGGCGCGGTCTTTGGCCGACAGTCGCTGGCTTTCCGACCTAAGTTGCCCGCAGGCCGCGAGAATATCGCGCCCGCGAGGCGTGCGGACGGGGCTCGCATAGCCGGCGCGGTTCACAACATCGGCGAAGCGCTCGATCGTTTCCCAATCGGAACACTCATAGCGCGTGCCCGGCCATGGATTGAACGGGATCAGGTTGATCTTGGCAGGAATTCCGGCCAGCAGCCTGACCAGCGCGCGGGCTTCGGCGAGGCTGTCGTTGACGCCTTTGAGCATCACGTACTCGAACGTGATGCGGCGAGAATTGGAAAGACCGGGATAGTTGCGGCACGCTTCCATCAACTCGGCGATCGGGTACTTCTTGTTGATCGGTACGAGTTCGTCCCGGAGCGCATCGTTGGTGGCGTGCAACGAGATGGCGAGCATGGTGTCGGCTTCTTCGCCCCATCGCGGAATTTCGGGAACGACGCCCGAGGTCGACAGCGTGATGCGTCGCTTCGAAAGCGATAGGCCTTCGCCATCGGACGCCACGTCCATCGCGGCTTTGACGTTGTCGAAATTATAGAGCGGCTCACCCATGCCCATCAGCACGACGTTGGTGATCTTGCGATCGGCGTTGGGAAGCAGGCGGCCGTCGTCGGGGCCCTTAGCGCCGGGCCAGTCGCCAATGCGGTCGCGCGCGAGCATGATCTGGGCGACGATCTCTTCGGCTTCGAGATTGCGCACGAGCTTCTGCGTGCCGGTATGGCAGAAGGTGCAATTCAGCGTGCAGCCGACCTGGCTCGAAATGCAGAGCGTGCCGCGGTCGCTTTCCGGAATGTAGACGGTTTCGATTTCGGGCGGGCGCGCCTCATGGCTGCGCTTGGCAAGCCGCAAAAGCCATTTGCGGGTGCCGTCGATTGAGATTTGCTCCGAGACGATCTCGGGGCGATCGAGGGTGTAAAGCTCGGCGAGTTGGCGGCGAAGATCTTTCGAGACGTCCGTCATGTCCTCGAAGCTCGGAACGCCGCGGACGTAGATCCAGCTCCAGAGCTGGCCGACGCGCATGCGCAGCTGCTTCTCAGGAACTCCGGCGGCGGCGAGCGCGAGCTTCAAACGGTCGCGCGTCAGCCCCGCCAGCGAAAGCTTGGCGGTGGAGGCGTCGGCGTCGATCTTTACCAAGGGCGCGGCGGTCATGATCAAAATGGCTTCGAGTTACGGAAGTGCGCCTTTTACAGGCGTTTGCGGCGAATGGATAGCATGCCGGTTGCCGCGCTCTCTTCCCTGCCCCCGTTTGCCGCGAAGTCGCATGGGGAGAGGGAATACCTACCGTCAAAGAATAAACCGGCTCAGGTCGGCGTTTTTGGACAGCTTGCCGACCCGTTCGGTGACGTAGGGGCCGTCGACGACGACAGTGGTGCCGCCCTTGTCGGAGGCTTCGAACGAGACGTCGTCGAGCACACGTTCGAGCACGGTCTGCAGGCGACGGGCGCCGATGTTCTCGACGGTCGAATTGACCTCAACCGCGGCGTCGGCCAGCGCGTCGATGGCATCGGGTTTGAACTCGAGCGTCAGCCCCTCGGTCTGCATCAAGGCGATGTATTGCTTGATGAGGCTCGCCTGAGGTTCGGTCAGTATGCGCTTCATGTCTTCGCGGGTCAGGGCGCTGAGTTCGACGCGGATCGGGAGGCGGCCTTGCAACTCAGGCAGCAGGTCGGACGGCTTCGAGACGTGAAAGGCGCCTGATGCAATGAAGAGGATGTGATCGGTCTTCACCGGCCCGTATTTGGTCGTGACCGTGGTGCCTTCGATCAACGGCAGAAGATCGCGCTGGACGCCTTCGCGCGAAACGTCGGCGCCACCGCGGGTATTATCGCTGCGCGAAGACACCTTGTCGATTTCGTCAAGGAACACGATGCCGTTGTTTTCGACCGCGGCGATGGCTTCGCCAGAAATCTGATCGTTGTCGATGAGCTTGTCGCTTTCCTCGGCGATCAGGATATCGAAGCTATCCTTGACGTTGACGCGGCGCGGCTTCGTTCTTTGTCCGAGCGCCTTGCCAAGCATCTCGCCGATATTAATCGTCGCCATCGAGCCGCCCGGCATGTCGAAGGTCGGGATCGGTGATGAGTTGTCTGCGACGAGAATTTCAATTTCCTTGTCGTTCAGCTCATTGTTGCGCAGCTTCTTGCGGAAGCTGTCGCGAGTGGACGGCGATGCGCCGGAACCGACGAGCGCATCGAGCACGCGTTCCTCGGCGGCCTTCTCGGCCTTGGCGCGGACGCCGTGGCGCTTGGATTCCTTGACGAGGCCAATGCCAACTTCGACGAGATCGCGAATGATGCTGTCGACGTCGCGGCCAACGTAGCCGACCTCGGTGAATTTGGTGGCTTCGACTTTCAGGAACGGCGCGCCTGCAAGTTTCGCGAGCCGGCGAGAGATTTCGGTTTTGCCGACCCCGGTCGGGCCGATCATCAGGATGTTTTTCGGCAGCACTTCATCGCGAAGCTCGCCCGTCAGCTGCTGACGGCGCCAGCGGTTGCGAAGCGCGATGGCGACGGCGCGCTTGGCGTCATTCTGGCCAACGATGTAGCGGTCGAGTTCGGATACGATTTCACGCGGGGAAAAATTGGTCATTGTCTCGCTTGAGGAAGGTAGGGACCGATGGGTGTCGCTTGTAGCGCCGGCAACAGGCGGTTGCGCAGCGGATGCCAGAAGACGCCGAGTACGAGCACGAATGCTCCGACCATCGCGAGCGTCAGCACGAACGAGGACGGGGCGCCGCCGCTTGTTGGAAACGGTGTGTCGTTGCTCAGCAGATTGTAGACCGCAATGGTGAAATAGGTCAGCGACGAGACCAGAAGCGCGCGCCGGTCGATCGCGAGCGCGAAGAGGCCGAGCAGGAACACCGTCAGCAGTATGACAGCCGACGACATGCCGCCGTTGGTCGAGTGCTTGATGAGCGTAATCAGCGGGGAGACGATGAAGCATGCGGCGACGAGATGGAGCCAGAAGGCGCAGTCGGAGAGGCGTGTGATGCGTCTGGTGTCGCGGGCGTCATAGGCTAGCGCGATGACGAGGACGACCAGGCCGTAGCCAAAGGCGACGAACGTCGGCCCGACGCCGAGTTCGAAAAGGCTTTTGCTGACGACGGCGTAGCCGAAGAAGGCGATCAGCGCGAGCGCGAAGGGAAGGTGAAAGCGGACGTAATAGACGAACGCCGCGATAAGCGCCGGCAGTCCGAAGACGAGCGTGGGGTTTTTCCAAAACGTGAGTTCGGAGGCGACGTCCCAGTTCGAGGTTTTGAGATTGTCCCAGTGTAACTGGACGACGACGGCGGAAGCCGCGAAGGCGACGAACAGCACGGACAGCACCATTCCGGGGAGCACGGCGCGCAAGCGTCCGACGAGGATTTCGCTCAAGATCCAGAACGTGACCGCGGCGACGGCGAGTGTTGCGACCCAGCTCAAGCCGAACAGGCTCGTCGATGTTGCCGTTAAAAACGCGCCGGCAATCAGCAGCACGCCGATCGTCAGGAAAACGTCGTTGAAGCCGTTGAGGAAGCGAAAGCGTTCTTCGTCGGCCATCACCGACGGCTCGCCGTCGGGGCCAAGGGGGGCCTTCTGGGATTGACGCATGGCGCGGAGTTTTTCCGCCTGCGCTGCATCGATGACGCCAGCGTCAACGGCCGCCTTCAGATCGTCAGTTGGTATGCCATTGGCCATGGTCACGGATTCCCTGCGTCGCAACCCATCAGCAGTGCTTCACCGGAGATCGTCGTGCGGCGATCGAGGAAATGAAATCCGGCATTTTCATAAGCCTTAATCGCACGCGCATTTCTCGGATTGGGATCCGTGATTACGCGCGGCGCGCCCGCTTCGAACAGGTCGGCTACAAAGGTTCTGATGAACGCACTTCCGTGGCCGCGATTGACAAGGCCGGGCTCGCCTATGAACTGATCGATGCCGCGCGTGCCGACGGGCTGATCCTGGCAAGGATGGTTTTCTTCCGCGTGGGGGCTCCAACTTTGGATGTATCCCACAGGCCTGTTGCCATAGTGCACGACGAAAACATCGATCGACGAATCGTCAACGTGATCTTCAATTTCCCTCAATGCGCGGTCGGGTTCTCCCCACCACTGACGGACGTGCGGCTCGGAAAGCCAACCTTTGAGAAGCGGCAGATCGCTCGCTTCGACGTGGCGAAACACGTAAGGGGGAGTCGCCATCAGCTCGTTGTCTCGATTGTTTCGACGACGATGTTCGAGTTCGTATAGACGCAGATCTCGGCGGCAATAGACATGGCCTTACGGGCGATGGCTTCGGCGTCCAGGGGCTGGTCGAGTAGGGCGCGGGCGGCGGCGAGCGCGTAATTTCCGCCGGACCCGATGCCGGCAATGGCGTTCTCGGGCTCGAGGACGTCGCCGGTGCCGGTCAGCACGAGCGTGGTCGTGGCGTCGGCGACGA
>JBEVLH010000009.1:0-2975 GCA_040509255.1 Hyphomicrobium sp.
ACATTTCGAAGGCGCGCATCATCAGGCGCCTCTGCGGATGAATCTCAGCTGAACCAAAATTCCCAAAAAGAAAGCCGGCCGCTCCGGGGGGAAGGAGCGACCGGCGGGAGCCGCCGGTGAGGGATCCGGCGGCACGGGGGTTCGAACTATTTACTCTGCCGCGTGACGAAAGGAGCGACTGCTTTCGATGCTGTCGAAGCCAAGCGAAGCGGCAACCGCCGAGTGCATGATGCGCCCATTCTTCACGTTCAATCCTGCTGCGAGATGGGGATCACGATCGAATGCTGCAAGGCCTTTTTCCGCGAGCTTCATGACGAATGGCAGGGTTGCGTTATTGAGAGCCTGAGCCGACGTCATCGGCACGGCGCCCGGCATGTTGGCGACGCAGTAATGAATCACGCCGTCGATCTCGAACGTCGGATGGGCATGCGTCGTCGGCTTCGACGTTTCGAAGCAGCCACCCTGATCGATCGAGACATCAACAAGCACGGCGCCCTTCTTCATGTCTTTCAACATCGCACGATTAACGAGCTTGGGAGCGCTGGCACCGGCAACGAGCACCGCCCCGATCACGACGTCGGCTGCGAGCACTTCGTTTTCGATCGTGTCCATCGTGGAAGCGAGCGTGCGAACGCGGCCTTCGAACAATTCATCGAGCTGGCGCAAACGCGGAAGCGACCGGTCGATGATCGACACGTCGGCACCGAGGCCGGCCGCCATCCGCGCTGCATGAGTACCGACGACCCCGCCGCCGAGTACAACGACCTTTGCCGGCTTCACGCCAGGAACGCCGCCCATCAGAACGCCGCGTCCGCCCGTGGGGCGGCGCAGAGCGAGCGCAGCAGCCTCGATCGAGAGACGGCCCGCGACTTCGCTCATCGGGGCCAGCAGAGGCAGGCCGCCGTTGGCGTCGGTCACGGTTTCGTAGGCGATCGCGGCGGCGCCCGATTCCATCAGGCCGATGGCCTGTGGCGCGTCAGGCGCGAGGTGCAGGTAGGTGAACAAAATCTGGTCGGCCTTCAGACGCTTCCACTCGACGAGCTGAGGCTCTTTCACCTTCACGATCATCTGGGCGTCGAAGAACACTTCATCGGCGGTCTTGACGATGCGCGCGCCGGCCTTCTCGTAAGCGGCATCATCGGCGAAGATGCCGGCGCCGGCGCCCGACTGCACGATGACCTCATGGCCTCGCGCGGACAGTTCGCGAACCGACCCCGGGACGAGGCCAACGCGGTATTCGTCACTCTTGATTTCTGTGGGAACACCGATGCGCATGATCCGCTCCTGTAAAGCGCTGCTTTCCGATCTTCTACGGTGTAGATTGCCATAGAGTCGGCGCGGTTACTCAGCAATTTTGATTGTGCTCAACGGTGTTTTCGCAGAAACTCTGCGCAAGACGTCGGAGATGCGCAGGAAAATGGCGGAAGCTGCCCTAGACGCGCTGGATAAGGCCATTCTCGCGGCGCTATTGGCCGATGGGCGACAGAGTCAGGTCGAGCTGGCCGAGTGCGTGCCGCTATCGCCGACCGCCATTGCGCGGCGGATCAAAGCGCTTGAGCAGGCGGGCGTGATCGATGGCTATCAGGCCCGGGTCAGCCGAAAGGCGCTCGGGCTGACGATGATGGCCATCGTGCAGATCGGTCTTGAAAGCCAGAGCGAGGAGTTGCTCGACGCCTTCGAGACGGCCGCGGCCGCCGCGCCATCGATCGTGTCTTGCTACATGATGTCCGGGCAGGACGACTACCTCATCACGGTGCTGGCGCGCGACCTCGCGGATTTCGAGCGCATCCACAAGGAGCAGCTATCGCGGCTTCCGGGCGTCTCACGCCTGCATTCGAGTTTTGTGCTGCGCGAGGTCGCCAGCCGCTCGCTGCCGTTGACGAGCCTGCTGCGCTGACGATGACGACGGTCGCGGTGCTCGGTTAAGGCGCGAGGGCCGCAGCAGATGTTGCGGGTGGTGCATCGTCGGCATCGCGTTCGTAGCTCGCTTGCAGAGCCGAGCCGTCGCGACCGTAGATGTCCTGCCGGAACTGGGTCTCGCCGGTCGCAGGCTCGGCCCACGCCGTGATGTAGACGAAGTGAACCGGCACCGGACGCGTCAGCTTCAATTCCATCGGCTGGCCGGTGGCGAGTTGCTGGCGCACGCGGCCGGGCTGCTCCCAGCCGGACTCGTAGTGTGCGATCCAGTCGGCCAGATCGAAGACGTTCTGGACACGCACGCAGCCCGCGCTAAATGGCCGGCTGCGCTGCTCGAAAAGGTTCTTCATCGGCGTGTCATGCATGTAGACGCCGTATTGGTTCGACATGTCGAGGCGCAGCAGGCCAAGAGCGTTTTTCGCGCCGGGATCCTGCTTGAAGCGATAGGTCATGGCCTGCGGCGACGACCAGTCAACGGTGCTGGGATTGAGTTCCTGACCGCTCGCGGTGAAGACGCGAATGCCTTCGTCAGCGAGATATTGCGGTTCTTTCCGGAGGCGCGGAATGAGATCGAGCGTGGCGACGCTCTCGGGCACGCGCCAGTAGGGATAGAAGTTCAGCGCCTTGATGGTGGCGGCGACGTCCGGCGTCTGCCGCTCGGTGCGGCCGACGATCACGCGATAGCGCAGTTGAACCTCGAACTTGTCGACGGCCTCGAGCTGGAACGCCGGCACATTGACGAGGACATAGCGATCCTCGACGTTCTGCATCAGGCCCTTGAGGCGATCATAGTTGAGCTTGAGTTGAGCGAGGCGCTGCTCGGCGGTGGCATTGAGCACGGGATAGGTCGAGCGCTCGATGCGTCCGGTCTCGCGCAGGCCGTTGCGCTTCTGGAAATGCTTGACGGCTTCGGTCAGCTCGGCGTCGAACGTCGTCGAGTCGTAATAGGCACTCTTGGAAGAGAGGTCGCCGGTGATGCGAAGACGCTTGCGCAAAATCGGAACACGATCGTCGTCGTCGCCTTCCCGCATCATGCTGCCGGTCGGGACCATCGGCCA
>JBEVLH010000010.1:0-4410 GCA_040509255.1 Hyphomicrobium sp.
ACGGTTCCCTTGCCCTGGACTTCATCGGCAATGAGCTGGTTCTTCTTGTCGAGGAACAGAATGCGGAACTGCTCGCGGGTTTCAAAGCCTTGCGCAAGTCGAAGATAATCAAGCACGCCGCTCCATGACGACAGTGCCGAGCGGGTTTTGATTTCGCCCTTGGTCAGCCGCTCGGCGGCGGCCTTGATCAACTTCAGTTCTTCGACCGCCCGGTCGCCGACGCCTTCGACTTCCTTCAGCCGTTCCGGCGCCGCCGATACGACGTCGGCGAACGAGCCGAACTTTGCGAGCAGACGTTTCGCGATCGGCTTGGTATCGATCCGCGGGAAGGCGCGGAACAGGATCATTTCCAGAAGCTCGTAATCAGGAACGGCATCGGCGCCGCCATTTTGGAAGCGCTCGCGCAGGCGGCGGCGATGGCCGGCCTTATCGTCGGGTTCGGCCTTCGTCTCGGGTGCAACGGAGAAAAACGTCGATTGTTCTTCGGCGCTGACCTTGTCGCGACTTCCGCCGGTGCGCGACATTCCCGATCACTCCATCACGCCGCGGCGCGGACGTTGTAGGGCGGGAAATGGAGCCCTGCCGGCGATTCCGTGAAGATCTCGTAGCCGGTTTCGGTGACACCAACGGTGTGCTCGAACTGGGCGGATAGTTCGCGATCGCGGGTCACCGCCGTCCAGCCGTCGGCCAAAATCTTCACGTGCGGCTTGCCGAGATTGATCATGGGCTCAATGGTGAAAAGCATTCCCGGCTCGAGCACGGTGCCGTCGCCCGGATCGCCGTAATGGAGGATGTTCGGACGGTCGTGGAAGACGCGACCCAGCCCGTGGCCGCAGAAATCGCGGACGACGCTGCAACGTTCGGCTTCCGCATAGTTCTGGATGGCGGCGCCGATGTCGCCGGTGGTATTGCCGGGTTTGACGGCGGCGATGCCGCGCATCAGCGATTCATAGGTGACGTGCATAAGGCGGTCGGCGCGGCGAGAGACCTCGCCGACGGGATACATGCGGCTGGTATCGCCGTGCCAGCCGTCGACAATCAGAGTGACGTCGATGTTGACGATGTCGCCGACGCGCAGCGGCTTATCGTTCGGCATGCCGTGGCAGACGACGTGATTGATCGAGGTGCAGCTCGAATAGCGATAGCCGCGATAGTTGAGCGTCGCCGGGATCGCGCCGTGATCGAGCGCAAATGAGAGCACCAATTCGTCGATCTCGGCGGTCGTTACGCCGGGCTGAACGACGGGCACCAACATATCGAGCGCCTCGGCGGCAAGGCGGCCGGCCTTGCGCATGGCGGCGAAGGCGTCCGGGCCGTGCAGGGGGATCTTGCCGTCACGGCTCGCTGTTCTGGATACTTCGATGTTCGACATGGGACTCCGGCGGGCAGAACTCAGGCAGTATATTTAGTGCGGAACGGCCGCCAACAAAATATTGGCGGCGCGGCGGTAATCGCAAAGAAAAAGCGCCGGGATGTCCCGACGCTTCATATTTTCAGATCTGCAATCGAGGACGCCGCCTTACTTGGTCTCTTCCGCCGGGACTTCGGAGGCCGTCAGTTCGGCGAGGAGGCGCTGGGCCTGGCCGACCCAATCCTGCTTCTCGATCGCGCCGTTGAGCTTCAGCGTTTCGTCGAGGTTGGCGATGTCATCGTCCGAGAAGTTCGCGATCTGCTCGATCTTGTAGCAGTTGAGCTGCTTCAGGCGGTTCTGGAGATCGACGTCGATGCCCTTGATCTGGGTCAGATCATCCGGCTCGCCCTTCGGCTTCTTGAAGCCTTTCCAGGCGGCGTTGAGGCGGCGGGCGCGGGCGTCCGTGCGCTCGAAGATGCGGGCGGCCTTACCGCGGCGGCCACGGAGGTAATAGAGCTTAGCGCGGCGGACCTTGCCGCGACGCAGAACTTCGATTTCAGCGATAAAGGGCGAATAGACCGGGAAAACGCGTTCGACGCCTTCGCCATACGAGATCTTGCGGACCGTGAAGTTCTCGTTGAGACCGGCGCCCGAACGGGCGATCACGACGCCTTCGTAGGCCTGGAGGCGCGACACCGCGGCCTCGACCTTGGACTTGGCTTTCTTCTTGTCTTTGGGGTCTTTTTCGGCGGCTTCGACGACGCGGACCATCACTTTGACGGTGTCGCCGGGACCGAATTCCGGCACGCCACGCTTGGAAAGAATAGCGTCCATCTGCTCGCGCTCGAGCTGCTGGATAATGTTCATCTTGTTGATTCCATTTCGTTTTTTTGATGACGCAGAGGATCGGCTTGGCGTCGATGAGACCTAGCCGGTCGTGCAAGCCCTATCGGGCACCCGTTTGCTGGGAATTGTTGTTGGGGCGGGTGATAGCCGAAGAGCTTCGGTTTGTCGAGAGAGGCGGAGCCCGGGCGCTGCAAAAACAGCGGCGGGACCGCGCGGTCACATTACCACAGCAGAATTCGCGCGGCGCCACGGGAAGCCGCTCAGTCTGTTATTGTTTCGGACGAATCATCCGGGAGGCTTGAATGGCCGATTGTCCGCTCGTCCTTATTCGATGGCTCGACAGCCGCCAGCCGAGCGGGCAGTGGCGCTATCTATCGGCGTTGCCGGACACCCGGCCGGTCGAAGTCGCGACGGTCGGCTGGCTCGTCAGGGATACGATCGAGGCGAAGGTCGTCTGTCAAAACGTCGGCGATCTCGACCACCCGGAAAAAGCGCAGGCGAGCGGGATCATGACCATTCCCACTCGCTGCGTCCTTTCGATCGAAAGGCTGACGGAAGTCGAACGCGATACTAGCGTCTTTGCTGACTCTGAAGGTTCGGCTGATTTTGCTGGCTCTGCTGGTTTTGCGACGATCTCTGTTGATCGGGCGATTGCGACAGAACCGACGCCGCAAGTTCTTTGATTTCATCGGCACTGACGGATTGAGGGTTCTGCAACGCTTTTGATGCGATCGCACTTACGCGTGCAGACGTTTTCTCATTCTGAGCCATGGCGATTACTCACTTTCTCAAATTGAGGAACCAACTTTCTTGCACAAGCAACTGATCACGTTGCGGTGCGGGAGTCGTCGCCGGAGCACAAGTTATCCACCGATTAGTGCGTATACACCGTGATGATTGTTGCGGCGTGGGCCGGGTGTCGTGAGCGGAAAGTGCGCGCGCGAACCCCTGACAGACTTCAGAACTCGCCGCCGAGCGAATTGAAAATGATGTCGCCGACATTGGCGCTTTTTTGGGTGGACGAGAGCGCGTCATCATCGTCGGAATTCCGGGCGCGAGCGGCCAGCGCACTCCGGTTGAACTCCGGCTCAACCGGCGCGAGATGATCACGGCCCTTGTTGATCTTGCTCCATTCGCCATCGAGCGCCTGCGTGATGCGCTTCTCATGACCGTAGACGTCCGGGAAAGTCTTGAGCTTGCCGTCGTCCGAGACCCAGGCGGTGAAGTAGACGATGTGGATCGGGATCTCTTTCGTGATCGGGATCTCATTGTTGAGCGGGCCCGAACGATCGAGCTCGGCGATCTTGGCCGGGTCCCAGCCTTTGTCTTCCTTCAGCACCATCTCGGCCAACTGCATCGGCTTCCAGACACGCAGGCAACCGTGGCTCAAAGTGCGGCGCGCCGGCTTGAACATCCACTTGTCGGGGGTGTCGTGCATGAAAATGGTGTGCTGGCTCGGGAACGAAAACTTGACGTGACCGAGCACGCTTCTGGCGCCGGGAGGCTGAATGACCTCATAGTTGCGGATGTCGGCCGACGCCCAATTGACACTGCGATAGTCAATGTTGCGGCCGTCCTTGGTCCGGATCTGCAAGCCGTATTGGCGCATCATGCCGCCATTGCGAATGAGGTTCGGCCATAGCTCGTTGACCATGATGCTTTCGGGAACGCGCCAGGCGGGCCGCAGCACGACGTATTTCAATGGCCGCGAGAAGATCGTCGTCTGCTTGTCGACGAGGCCCGCAACGATCTTCTCCGAGCGGATGATCTTTCCGTCCTTGTAGACGTACTGCATGAACTCGGGGACGTTATTCAGAACGTGAAATTGGCCCATGTCGGGCCACATCCAGCGCCACTCTTCCATGTTGGCGCGAATGCGCTTGGCGGCGGGGCTGAGCCGGCCTTTGCCGTCCTTGGGCAGCATCGTCAGATAAATCTGACGAAGCTTCTCGAACTGCGGCTGCTGCGGTTGAAGGCTGCGAAGATAAGCGTCAGGCTCGGGCGTTGCGGCGAGCGCCGAGATCACGACCTTGGGTTCGATCCACTGCGGACGGCGGTCGAGGTTTGTCGTCAACTGCTCCGCAGGATCGGGGATGCGGCCGCCGCGCGCGTCGCGGGCATAGAGCAGGGCCGCTTTCGAATACATCAGTTCGGCGTCGGCGAGACCATCGGTGTCGGTGACGGTCAGCGCGCCGTCGGCGAGCGGCGGGAGC
>JBEVLH010000011.1:0-5757 GCA_040509255.1 Hyphomicrobium sp.
GTGCAGGACGCCGGCGTGCCCTTACGGCCTTCGATCTCGCACAGGCAAAGGCGACACGACCCCCACGGGTCGAGGCTATCGGTTGCGCACAACTTCGGGATCTGAATGCCGAGCTGCATGGCGGCATTCATGATCGAGGTGCCCTCAGAAACCGTGATCTCGCGACCATCAATCTCGAGCGTTACCGTCCTGGTGGCCTCATGGACTTTAGGCGTCGGCGTGCCGAAGTCGGTCTCTTTAATGAGGTGCATGGGCTTAACGTGGTGGTTCATCGAGCGTCCTCTTTGAGGTCGGCTGATCCTGGAATTTACTCTGCAGCGTCGGCAAGAAATCTGTTTGGTGAGGGCTTGTGAAAGTCCTCCGGGAAGCCCCGCAGCGCGCTCATGACGGGGAATGGCGTCAGCCCTCCCATCGCGCACAACGAACCGTCGGCCATGGTGACGCACAAGTCCTCAAGAAGCGTCAAATTCTTGTCGCGTTCGACGTCGGCTATGATGCGATCGATCACCTCGACGCCTCGGGTCGAACCGATCCGGCACGGCGTGCACTTGCCGCAACTTTCGATGGCGCAGAATTCCATGGCAAAGCGCGCCTGTTTAGCCATATCGACAGTGTCGTCGAAAACGACAAGGCCTCCATGGCCGACCATGGCATCAACTTTGGCGAATTCTTCGTAATCCATCGGAACGTCAAACTTCGACTCGGGGATGTAGGCGCCGAGTGGGCCGCCGACCTGGACAGCACGAACGGGACGACCGGTGGCGGTGCCGCCACCCCAGTCCTCGATGAGTTCCCGCGTCGTGACGCCAAAGGCCTTCTCAACCAGGCCGCCCTGCTTGATGTTCCCAGCGATCTGGAACGCAAGGGTCCCGCGGGAACGTCCGACGCCATAATTCTTATAAAATTCGCCGCCCTTGGCGATGATGATAGGCACCGCAGCGAAGCTCATCACATTGTTGATGATGGTCGGCTTGCCGAACAGGCCTTCGATGGCCGGGATCGGCGGCTTGTAGCGAACGATGCCGCGTTTGCCTTCGATGCTCTCAAGCATCGAAGTTTCCTCGCCGCAGATGTAGGCGCCGGCTCCCATACGAACGAAAAGTTCGAAGGAGTAATTCGTTCCCTGAATGTTGTCGCCCAGCCAATTTGCCTTGCGCGCGGTCTCGATGGCTTCGCGCAGGACGTGAACGGCGTGCGGATATTCGGAGCGGACGTAGATGTAGCCTTTCGTTGCGCCTCCGGCGACGGCCGCGATGGTCATGCCTTCGATGAGGCAGTATGGGTCGCCTTCCATCAGCATGCGGTCGGCGAAAGTGCCGCTGTCGCCTTCGTCGGCGTTGCAGGCGACGTACTTCTCGGCGCCTTTGAGATCGTGGACGGTCTTCCATTTGATGCCGGTCGGGAAGCCTGCGCCGCCGCGGCCGCGAAGGCCTGAGGTCGTCACTTCCGTGACGATGTCGAGCGGCAGCATCTGGAGGGCCTTCGAGAGCCCTTCGTAGCCGCCGTGGGCGCGATAATCCTCGATAGACAGCGGATCGGTGATGCCGCAACGGGCAAACGTCAGCCGTTCCTGCTTTTTGAAATAAGGAATTTCTTCGGTGAGGCCATGGCCCAAGTCGTGGTCCTTGCCTTCATGGAAGCCGGCATCGAAGAGGCCTGCCACATCGCGGGTCTCGACCGGTCCGTAGGCGACGCGGCCATTCGCGGTTTCGACTTCTACGAGCGGCTCGAGATAGAGCATGCCGCGCGAGCCGTTGCGAATAACCTGAATTTCGAGATTGCGGGCCGTGGCTTCCTTGACGATGGCGGCAGCCACTTCGTCGGCTCCAACAGACAGGGCGGCGGCATCTCTGGGGACGAAAATTTTCATTATACCGCAGCCTCCGTTTCGAGGCCGCCGATGATCTCGTCAAATCGCTTCGGGTCGACTTTGCCGTAAAGCTTCTCACCAACCATGATTGCGGGCGAAAGCGCACAATTGCCGAGGCAGAAAACCTGCTCGATGGTGACCGAGCCATCGGCGGTCGTGCCGCCCAGCTTTGTGCGCAGAGAATGCTCAGCGTGCTGGCAAAGGGCGTCGGTGCCCATCGCCTGGCAGGCTTCGGCACGGCAGATCTTGACGACGTGGCGGCCGACAGGGTGGCGCTTGAATTCGTGATAGAAGGTGAGAACGCCATAGACTTCGGCTCGCGACCGGTTCAGCGCCTTGGCGATAACGGGGAGCGTGGCATCTGGCACATAGCCGAGCTGATGCTGCAACTCGTGAAATATCTCGAGCAACTCATCGGGCTTATTGCCGTGACGAGCGCAAACGCCGAGCGCGGCGACCTCTACTGGGGTCGGGGCCGGCGATTGGACCGTCTCGGAGCCGTTTGATCTAATTCCGGCTTTCTTCGCCATTTTCGGGCGTTTCCTCGGGGTTGTTGGCGGTCCTTCATGACGCAGTGCGCACTTTGCCGCATGAATTGTAGTCGGTCATTCCGACCTCTGGTTCAAATCGATATAGTCGATCGCTCCATAGACGCCATCTATAATGCGGCGCGATATCTAAGACAATGTTCATAGTTTTGCGACGAGGGGCAGCTAAGCCTCTGTCGTTACTCGGGAAAGGATTTTCCCGAAAACGTTTGAGCGGCATCGCGGAACGCCCGGACTAGCGGGGCGATCGGATCACGATCCTGTGTGACCAGACCAACGCTGTGGGCGACCTCGGGTTCGACAAGCGGGATGGCTTTAATGCCCGGGTCCTTGCCCAGGAGATTGAGCAAATAGTGGGGCATCACGCTCGCCAACCCCATGAGGCGAACGTTCGAATAGAGATTGATCACTGAATTGGTTTCAAGTGCCGGCTCGGGATGGCAGCCGGCGGCGTCAAACGCACGGTCGATGATGCGGCGGTTCTGCATGTTGGCCGTCAGCAGCCCGAGGGGCAGTTGCGCAGCGTCACGCCAGGTTACGGTCGAGCGCTCGGCCAGGGCGTGGCCGTCGGGGACGAAGAGGCAGTAGCGCTCGATATAAAGTGGCGTGGCTAAGAGACCATTGATCGGTTCGTTGTCGAGATAGGTGATCCCGGCGTCGATCGAATAGTCGTTGAGCCCGCGAAGGATCTCTTCAGAGCTCATCGACGTGATCGTGAAGTTGATCTCCGGATGGAGACGCTGAACGTCGCGGGTGAGATAGGGGATGAGCGGCAGCGCCGACGGGATCGCGCCGAGTGCGAGGCGTCCGGTCAGGCCGAAGTCGCTGATCGCGAGTTGCGCCAGCTCTTGGTGCATGGAGGCCCAATTGTTCAAAATCAGCTGCGCCCATTTGAGGACGCGCTCGCCTTCCTGGGTCAGGCCCTGATAGCGCTGGGCGCGCTCGACGATGGGCACACCGAGTTCAAGCTCGAGCTGGCGAATTCGCCCCGAGAGCGTCGGCTGCGTAACGTTGCAGGCCTGCGCCGCGCGCGTGAAATGTTTTTCGCGTGCCAGCGCGGCGAGATATTGAAGCTGCCGGATGTCCATGATCGCTCTCTCACCCGAGAGAGTGCCGGTTATCGACGTTTCACCGCCCAAAAGCAATCGAGCCGCCGCCTGCGAACGTCACGAGCGGAAGCTGATGCCTCAAATGGTAAATTAGTCGAGGCCGCAGGCGTCGAACACGTGCCCCGACAGGGAGCGGCCGCGGCGCGATGCGAGGTGGAGCGCGAGCGTGGCGATGTCCGGCTCATTGGCGAGGTAGGCTCCAGAGCGCGAACCGTCGAAGTAGGCGCGCGGGCCAACGCCGTTGATACGGATGCCTTTGTCCGACCACGAGCGGGCTTCCCGCGCGATCATCGCGGCGAGCGCGGTGCGGGCGAAGGCTGCGACTGCCGCGGTGCGACGGTCACGCGGCTCCGGCATGCTGACGACATTGAGGACGAGGCCTTCGCTCATCACGACGCACATGCGGTTGGCGATGACGCGGGTCAGCTGGGCGAGCGGGGCAAGCTTCGATTCGATCAGCGCATCGAGGTCGCCGTCGGCATGAATGCCAGCGATCTCGTCGTCGGAGATAGAGGTCAGGTTGATGGCAGCATCCAGTCCCCCGAAGGCCTGTGCCGACGTCTGGGCGAAGCGGGCAGCGGCGTTGGCGCTCGAGATATCGAGCGTATGCAAACGGATCTCGCTGGCGCTTTGCGACAGGAAGGCGAACAGCTCTACGAGTTCAGAAGAAAGCTCTGTCGTATGGGCGACGAGGCGGACGTTGAGGTCAGCAAAGGAGCGGGCCACGTCGACGCCGGAGTTCGCAGTCAAACCTGTGATGAGGATTCGCGCCCGCGAAAGTTCACTCGAAACATCATCTTCGACACTGGTACCAACTCGATCCATGTACATGGCGCTCTTCCCCTCCTGACAACACGCTGAACCGGCGAACGCGAGAGGCGCCGTCGGTCGCATGATAGCACGCCGATTCGCCTAACGAGACCTAAACAGCCAGCCGATTCGGGTTTGGGGGAGACGGGTCAAGGGCGCTTTTGCGACTATGCACCGGACCATGCGTTATAATGATGTGATCCTGATGCCCCTAGGCTGCTGCGAACTGCGTTGTTGGACTGCCGGCGGTGCGAAAGCTGGTGATAGGGCGTGGACATACCGTTGCTTCTCGTTTCGAGCGTCTGCGAAGGTTGAACCAGACGAATCGACTAGCTGTTTGGAATCCGATGACAAAACAGGACAATTCAAAGCCGCAAGCGGGTGTCGCTCCCAATGACACCGGTACGCCGACGCCGGCTCTTGGACCTGCCGCAGCGAATGGGCCGGCCGTGTCACCGGTGGTTCAGGACCAGGAGAAGCCGAGCGAATCCAAATCGCGCGACGGACTAGTCGTTGCCTCTATTCTCATCGTTTCCGTGGCCACTTCGGTCATGTGTTATGCGCAGTTCGGGTTGGCGCTACCGATTTCCGGCGTAGCTGGTGTCGTTATCCTCGCGCTGCTGATGCTCATTCATACGCAGATGCAGAAGTCGGCGCAGATCGCTCAGTTGCAAGCGGAGCTGGCCCAAAGCCGCCAAGTCGCTAAGCTGAAACCCGCCTCCCGCGTAATTCCGGCGGCTGCGCCGAGTTCAGCCGCGTCCACCGAGGCGCGCATTCGCGAACTCAGCCGGGATATCGGCAATCTTGTGCCGCTTTCCGACCCAACGCCTTCTGGCGCGCCCGGCACCGCGGGCCCCGCGTCTACCGATCTAGCCGCCGACCGCCCGGGACGTAAGTCGACAAGGGTGCCGCCGCAACCTGTAGCCGAGGCCACCACGAAGTCGCCGGGAGAGGTGTTCTCGGCCGCACTATCCGCCGCTGCCGAAACGCCGACTCAGCAACTCGTGCCACAATCCCCCGCGGCGGAGCCGGTTCGCGAACAGTGGTCGTTTCGGCCGCGCAGCGATGCCCAGGCCTCCGTTCAGGACGCGGCGACTGCGATGAACTCCAATCCGGGCGCGTCTAGGGTTGCGACTACGGTCGAGGGCGATCTCGAACTCGTTCAGCGCAAGATCAGGGAGCTTGCCGACGAAGTGAACGCAGCGGAAGCTTTGCGTCCGCGGCCTGCACGCCCCATTGCGCCGGCGAAACCCGGCTCGAACGCCTTGGAAGATTCGATCGGTGCGCTCAGGGCCGCCGCGCAGAGCATGCGTCAGCGGCCGTCCCTAGGCGATTTCATTCCGAAGCTCGAAACTCAGGTTTATTCATCGCCAGCGGTTGCCAGCGCGGAGGCCGCGAAATCCGAACGGCCCAACGACGG
>JBEVLH010000012.1:0-5576 GCA_040509255.1 Hyphomicrobium sp.
CCGACTCTGCAGACGACGCGGGACGACAACATATTCGTCATCGGCGATGCGGCGTATCTCGTCCCGGACGGCCAGACCGCGCCTATTCCGCCGCGCGCCCAAGCCGCGCATCAGCAATCGAGCCATCTCGTCCGCCAGCTTGAGCGGCGCATCGACGGCGAGACGCAGCTTGCGCCCTTCAAATATCGTGACTTCGGATCGCTCGTTTCACTTGGGAAATATTCGACGGTCGGCAACTTGATGGGTTTCATCGACGGCAAGTCGATCCGCATCGAAGGCTGGTTCGCCAAGATCATGTACCGGTCGCTCTACAAGATGCACGAGGTTGCGCTGTACGGTTATGTCAAGGTCGCGCTCGACACGCTGTCTCGGCTTTTGACGCGCCGCACGGAACCGCAGGTCAAACTGCACTAAACGTCGTCGACAGCAGCGCGTATTCGGAGCGCGCAGCCATAAGCCGCTAGCTGCGTTCGCGTAGCGCTGTCAGCAATTCCGCAGTCGGATAGCTGTCGGCCGGAAACCCGAACTTGATCTGCACTTCCTTCACGGCCTTGCGCGTTCCGGCGCCCAGCTTGCCATCGACCTCGCCGACGTCGAAGCCGCGTTGCTTCAGAAGGCCCTGAAGCTCTTTCAACTGCTCGTAGCTGAGCGACGGAACGTTGCCGCTCGCCCTGCTCAAGTTCGGCGCCCCCGCCATGCGCGCCGCAAGATGCGCGGCCGTCAAGGCGTAGGTCAGCGACTGGTTCCACTGGGTATAAACGTCGAAGTTTGGATAGGCGAGAAACGCCGGGCCGTTGCGTCCCATCGGCAGAACGAGCGACGCCGCAAGATTGTCAGAGGGTAGCTCCTGGCCGACGCCCTCGACGCCCCACGCCACCCATTGCGAGCGCGGCAGCTTGATCGTGAGATCGGCCTTGTCCCACGGAAGTTCCTTCGTTACGCGAACCTGCTCGATCCACGGCTCTCCACGCTTCCATCCCATCGAGGACAGAAATTTCGCGGTCGAACCGATCACGTCGGCATTGTCGCGAATGAGATCGACACGCCCGTCGTTGTCGTAGTCGACGCCGTAGTTGAGATAATGCTGCGGCAGAAATTGCGTCTGGCCGAGTTCGCCGGCCCATGAACCGATCATTTGATCCGGTGTCAGGTCGCCGCGCTCCACGATCTTCATCGCGGCCTTCAATTCCCCACGAAAGAAATCACCGCGCCGGCAATCCCACGCCAGCGTCAAGAGCGAACGCAGAACCGACAGCTTGCCCATGCCGCCGCCGAAATCGCTTTCCAGCGCCCAAAATCCCGTGATGACCGCGCCGGGAACGCCGTAATCCTGTTCGGCACGATCAAAAATCGATTTGTATCGCGTGAGGTACGTCCGCCCAGTCTGTTCGCGATTTTTGGTCGCAAGCTTGAAATAGAAATCGATGAAGGTCTGCGAGAAGAAGCCCTGTTTGCGATCCCGGGCGATAGTCCCCTGATCGGGCGTCAGGCCGCCGATGGTTTCTTCAATCGTCTCAGATCGAATGCCTTCGGCGACGGCTTCGCGCTTGAAATCGGCGAACCAACGATCGAAGGGCACGGTATTCTTGCAGTTGCGCTTATTGGCCGGCGGTGGCGGAGTGTTTTCTGCATTGGCTCTCACGGAAAGCCCCGCAAGCAAAAGCATTGCTATCGCTGAAACGATAAAACCTGCGCGCATGGGGGGATGCCTTCGGCCGTTGACGTGTGCCGGCACATTGCCGACCCGCATGAAACCGTCAAGAGACTATGGCCTGAGTGAGGCCTTCGAGCCTTTACCCTATGCGCTGCCGATCAGAATGCCGAGGGCGAAGACGATCAGACCTCCGACGACGACCTCCAAAGCCGCACGCCAGAACTTCGTTTCCATGAATCGCGATCGGACGCCCGCGATTACCCAGAGTTCGACGAACACGACGCCAATCGCGATTGTCGTCGCCGTTCGGAAGTCCGGGATGAGATAGGGCATCGTGTGACCGAGGCCGCCGACCGTGGTCATCAAACCCGTGACCGAACCTCGCAGCCACGGATTTCCACGTCCTGAAATCTGGCCATCATCGGAAAGCGCTTCTGCGAAGGCCATCGAGATGCCGGCTCCGATCGACGCGGCAATGCCGACGAGAAACGTCTGCCACGTATTGTGGGTCGCGAATGCTGCAGCGAATATCGGCGCCAACGTCGAGATTGACCCGTCGATCAATCCGTTCAAGCCAGGTTGCACGTACTGCAGCACGAACGACCGGCGCGCGACATCGGCTTCGTTCGACCGCGCTTCCGTTGTCAGTTCGACCTCAGCGATATGGTGCGCGATGCCGATGTGCTGAGCCTCTGCCGCCGCAAGATCGCCGAGAAGCTTGCGAATATCCGCGTCTTCCGCCCGCTTCAAAGCGGTCTCATAAAACGCCCGGGTCTCTTCCTCGATCTGCTCCGCCTGGCGCCGAACCTTCTCGATGCCCAGCGGGCGCACCATCCAAATCGGATCGTGTCGGACGAGACCCGAGACGTCGTGACGACGAATGAGCGGGATATGATCGCCGAACTTGCGCTGATAAACATCGATCAGCTGACGACGGTGCGTGTTCTCTTCATCTTCGAGCTCCCTGAAGATCTTCGCCGTTGCGGGATAGTCGTCCCTAAGACCAACCGCATAATCGGCGAAGATTCGTGCGTGCTCCTCCTCAAGCGAGATCGCGAGCGCTAGGATTTCACGCTGATCGAGTTCGTCGAACCGTCGCATAAGAGAGACCCTTAATTAGAATAATTCTAATCTAAGGCGTCTTCCTGCGGTTCGACAAGGTCCATTTCGTGACGCAGGCCAAAACACATCGGCGCCGGCCCGAGGGACGACGCCGAAAGCCATTTAGGCCGGCGTAGGAAAGGCCTTTTAGCGCGTCGACTTGCCGCCAGGACCCTTGGTGACGTTCTGCTGGGCATCGATCCAGGTCGACATCGCCTGCTGCCAGCCCTTCTGCCACATCTCGGCGGCCTGCATCCAAAATTGGATCGGATTGGCGGCGCCGGCCGTGAAATCGGGCATTCCTGGGAAGCCAGCGCCCGATACCCCCGGAAACTGCGCGCCCGCACCGAAGCCTGGCACGTTCGGGAAGGACGGGAAGCTCGACAACTGACTCGGCGAGCCCAAGGATTTCACCTGCTTCTCCCAGACGTCCATCACCTGGTCGACGGCCTGCAGCTGCAGCTTGGACGCGCTCTGCATTTGCTTGCGGCTGAGTTCGACGAAATCCGTTGGCCAGCCGAGCGACTTTGCCGCTTCAGCCATTTTGTCGAACACGGCATTGCTGTTCTTCTCGCTGAGTTCTGCGAGCTCGACGCGCCAATTCGCCATGGCGTCAAAAGCCTGGATGACCGCCTTCTTGGTATCCTCTCCGAGCTTCGTAAAAGCCGGATTGGCCTCGAACGGGGAATTCGCCATATCACATTACTCCAGGAGCTATTGAAGGGCATTGGGGCAGGGCGAATTTCGCACACCACCCACCCGCTTGCCAGACATCTTATAGTCCATGCGGCGATCAAAACGGGCTAGAACGCACCTTCGCACGCTAACGCCCCTTTTGCCGGTCAGTTCCGGGTGCTATGAGCCCGCCCATGACAGCCACTTCACATATCCGAAATTTCTCTATTATCGCTCACATCGACCACGGCAAATCGACGTTATCCGACAGATTGATCCAGCTCTGCGGGAATGTCTCGAACCGCGACATGAAAGAGCAGATCCTCGACTCGATGGACATCGAGCGCGAGCGTGGAATCACGATCAAAGCCCAGACCGTGCGCCTCGATTACAAGGCCCACAACGGCGAACTCTATCAGCTAAATCTGATGGATACGCCTGGTCACGTCGATTTCGCCTATGAAGTCTCCCGCTCGCTCGCGGCCTGTGAAGGCGCCATTCTCGTCGTCGACGCCAGTCAGGGCGTCGAAGCCCAGACCCTCGCCAACGTCTATCAGGCCCTCGACAACAACCTTGAGATCCTCCCTGTACTGAACAAAATCGATCTGCCGGCGGCCGACGAGGACCGCGTAAAAACTCAGATCGAGGACGTCATAGGCATCGACGCATCGAACGCCATCGGCGTATCGGCAAAAACCGGGCTGAACGTTGAAGCCGTTCTCGAAGCCATCGTCGAGAGGCTGCCGCCGCCCAAGGGCGACGCCACCAAACCGCTCAAAGCCATGCTGGTCGACAGCTGGTATGATGCCTACCTCGGCGTCGTCGTGCTGGCTCGTGTCATCGACGGCTCGTTGAAAAAGGGCCAGCGGATCAAGTTGCTCTCGACGGGCGCGGCCTACCAGCTCGAACGCGTCGGCATCTTTCGCCCCAAGCAGGAAATGCTCGAAAAGCTTGGCCCCGGCGAGATCGGCTTCTTCACCGCGGCCATCAAGGAGGTCGCCGACACCCGCGTCGGCGACACCATTACCGATGAGAAGAATCCGACGGCCGAGCCTCTACCGGGCTTCAAGCCCGCCCAGCCCGTCGTCTTCTGCGGTCTCTTTCCGGTGGACGCCGCCGACTTCGAAGACCTTCGCGAGGCCATGGGCAGGCTTCGCCTCAATGACGCAAGCTTCTCGTTTGAAACCGAAAGCTCCGCCGCCCTGGGCTTTGGCTTTCGCTGCGGCTTCCTCGGACTGCTCCATCTCGAAATCATCACCGAGCGTTTGGAGCGAGAATTCAATCTCGACCTGATCACGACCGCCCCGAGCGTCATCTATCATTTGCACATGAACGACGGCACGATGATCGAGATGCACAACCCGGCCGACATGCCAGAGGTCGTCAAAATCGATCATATCGAGGAGCCGTGGATCGAAGCCACCATTCTGGTTCCTGACGATTATCTCGGCGCGGTATTGAAACTCTGCCAGGATCGCCGCGGCCGTCAGAAGCAGCTCACCTATGCCGGCTCGCGCGCCATGGTCGTCTATGAGCTTCCGCTGAACGAAGTCGTATTCGACTTCTACGATCGTCTGAAAAGCGTCTCGCGCGGGTACGCCTCGTTCGATTATCACATAAAGGATTACGAAGAGGGCGATCTCGTAAAGCTGTCTATTCTGGTCAACAGCGAACCCGTCGACGCTCTTTCGATCATCGTTCACCGCTCGCGCGCCGAAAGCCGCGGCCGCTCGATGTGCGAAAAATTGAAAGAGTTGATACCGGCCCACCTCTTTCAAATTCCGATCCAGGCCGCCATCGGCGCCAAGGTCATCGCGCGCGAAACCATTCGCGCCTTGCGCAAGGACGTGCTGGCGAAGTGCTACGGCGGCGACATCACGCGAAAGCGCAAGCTGCTGGACAAGCAGAAAGCCGGCAAGAAGAAGATGCGTGAATTCGGCAAGGTTGAAATTCCGCAGGAGGCGTTCATCAACGCGCTCAAGATGGACGACAACTGACGTTCATAACGTCGGGCGTGCCGCGCTGACGCCTACGGAAACGCGCCCAGGCTCTTCAATACTTCGTCCGACGATGTGCGACGCTGTTGCGATTGCCGCTGCGATGTCGTTTTCGCGGACGACGGCCGCACCGCCGGGGCAGGCTTCGG
>JBEVLH010000013.1:0-6457 GCA_040509255.1 Hyphomicrobium sp.
TTCGACTGAGAACAGCACCCACGATCGCGCCGCTGCCTCGTGAAGAAGCGGCACGTGCCACCCGAGCACGACCGCCATGTCGAAGAGCGCGGCCAACAAGATCCAACGCACCGCATGCCGCGTTACCGGCGCATCATCGAGACCGGCAAGACCCCACGCGAGCAACGGCGCCGCGACCGCGACCACCGCCAAATGAATGATCATGTTGGGAGAGAACGCCGTTTGCGCTCGTTCAGGCAGCGGACCGAGCCACACAATCGCGAGGACCGCCAGGCCCACCCAAAACGGCAGTGGCCACATCATCACTCTTGTGGATGCCGTATGGCTCGTCATCGGAGACAAAAACTCGCGCCGTGCCCGAAGGTTGCCGATCTGGCCGACGGCTATTGTGCGTGATCGTGCATCATTTCGTGGCCGTCCATCTTCATGGCGCCGGCCCCGCCATCCGGGCTGCTCGTCGCACCCAGCGCTTCAACCTTATAGCTGATGTCGATCGAGCCGGCTTTCTCGAAGCTCAGCGCCCCCTTGACGTTGGCGCCCTTGGCGATCGGCGCTTTGAGGCCGACGAACATCAGATGATACGAGCCCGGATTGAATTTCACCGTCTCGCCCGATTTGACGACCAGGCCATCCGCCAGTCGCCGCATCAGCATCTTCTCGCCGTCCATTTTCATCTCGTGGATTTCGACTTGCGCGGCGCCCTCGAAGGTGCCGCCGACGAGCTTGTCGGGCTCTTTGCCGTTGTTCGTAATCGTCAGGTATCCCACACCGACTGTCGCGCCGGGCGGCGTCGCGCGGGTCCACGGATGCCCGATAACGAGGCCATTTTTCTCGAAGTGATGCGCCGAACTTGGGGCGGCCAACACGACCAGTGACGCCAGAGCCAGAATGAGACGTTTCATGGATGTCTTCCTATGGAATTTTCAGGCGTTCTCGCACGGGCTCGTTCGATACGCAAATGCGCCCTGTTAGGCGATAAAACAATGGTCCGCCGAACAACCATGAAAAAAGCTTAAGCGGCAGTTCCGCGCCTCGAGCGCGCCGTCGCGAAGGTACCGGCCGACGCACAGACGACGAAAAGGCCTAAAAGAACTTTCAGCGGATCGAAGGAAACGCCACCCCATTCCGGCATGATGATCTCGGCCGTATTGAAAGGCTCGATGCCGTTGGCGCAAATTTCGAATGCCGACGCGGTTTGCAGCATCGCCAGACTGATGTTCTGGGACAGCGTCTCCGCCTCCTCACGTGTTTCCCCGCCGTGCCGTAGCCGGTCGAGAAGCGCCTTGCTCGCGGCCAGATAGGCATGGGAGCATTCGTTGAAGGGGCTATCTTCATTTGCGAGGCTTCCCGGCACCACGCCCCAAAGGCAGTAAGCAAATTGCAGATTGATGAAATTCTGAAGCGTACGCACCTCCATGTTGGGCTGAACCTGACGGCTGGCCAGATGGAGTATCCTCGAGTGGTATTGCGTCATCACACGCAACTGCCCGTGCGTCAGATTTGGAATCGAGACACCAGAGTTGTCAGACCCCGCCCGTCGATGATGAGCGTCGGCCGGTCCGCTGAGTAAAATCGCGACGCAGGCGAGCACCGGCAACGCCACTTGCGCGAGCCATGATCTTCCTTCTCCCCGCGCTCGCCGAACGCCTAACCAAACTTCGCGATGCACCCCGCGCTCCTAGCCGTTTCGCACGGCACGGACAGTGACACGCATCGCTCAACAAAATCAACGCAACGCGTTTGCCGCGGCGGGCGCTTCAAGTTTATCGCGGTTCAGCCGTACTCTGAAGCGCGAGCAATTTGCGGATGTAATCTTCGACGAGCTGCGGTTCGTAGGGCTTTTTCAAATGCGGACCCTCTTCGCAGAGGCGACCCGCCACGGCCGACGCACTCGTCGGGGATCCGGCCATCACGACTTTGATGTCCGGCCTGTTCTTGCGCACCCACTGCGCAAGCGCAAATGCGTCGAGCGCCCCGGCGACTTCCGCGTCGCTGAACAAAACATCGAGCGGACCCTGGGCATTTTGCAGAACGAGCAAAGCCTCGTCGCTCGTCGCGGCCTCGATCACGCGATATCCGCAATCCCGCAAATAGGCTGCAAGTGCCATCCTGACCAGAACGGCGTCCTGCACCAGGATAACAGAAGCGGAACTCGAAGCTTTGCTGTCCTTTTTCACCACCACCTAACGGCCGGACGAACTGCCCAGTTCCGTTCTCGGTAGCAACTGTCGCACTGTGCTCATCAGATCGGCAAAACGCACGGGTTTTGACAAACTGGCATCGAACACAGGTTGTGATCCCGGTTTGATTTCCGTCGATATGACGACGATCTTGATGGCCGGAAACTTCGCCCGCGTCCATTGAGCGAGCGCTAAGCCATCGACAATCCCGGGCATGCGGATATCGGTCAGAACCAACCCGATGTCACTGAGGCTGGACAACAGCGTCACGGCTTCGTCGCCGCTCGCGGCCTCGATGACGGTGTATCCGGCATCGCGAAGCTCTTCGGCCAGATGAAGGCGTATGAGCACCTCATCTTCCACGACCAATATCGAAGGCTGTGCCAGGACTTGGCCCTTTCCTGCAGGCGCCGCTTCGATCGGAAATCTCCCCTACCCCGTACGACGCTTAAATAGCGTCAAGCTGCGATGGTTCCATCTTTCTTTACGAATTTCGCGCCGCAGTTACCGGCAAGTCCACGCACGCTCCAAGAAGGCTATTAAGCTTGAATTCGCCTATTCAGAGATTGAGTTCCAAAGCATCGCCAACGCATCGTCGTCAATGGGGCGGACCATTCCAACGCGACAGGATCGCATCGTGATGCCTCAGCAAAATATATCGGTCAGGATATTCCTTGGTCGCAGCATGGTAAGCAGCAAATCCTATGCCGCCGCTGGCTGTGATGGCAAGTATCTGCTCGACCGTCTTTTTCGCTGAATCCCAAAGCTCCACCCGATAGGGAAATTCTCGAGCCCGGGAAAGGTCCGGCGGCGGGTCCCCCGCGCCGTTGTGGCCATCGTCCGGATCTTTGAACGACGAGAACCTGTAAAGTGCACGAATGACGCTCATTCCCACTGATCCAAGACTTCCAATGCTCGAGGTATTGCCGGGTCGGCCGAGACCCCTAACTTCCAAAATGGCAATACTTCCTCGACCATCCGCATGTTATACCTCAGATCAACCAGAGGAAGGGTGCATATTTTTCACCGCACCATAAGATTTGTGGAACCGTTCGATGCCCCCAAGTGACGCTTCGAAGCTCCACAGGTTCGATCGCGCGCGACAGTTTGAATTGTTGGTTCAAAACGTCCGCGACTACGCCATCTACATGATTGATCCGGACGGCTTCATCGCCACCTGGAATGCCGGTGCACGCCGCATCAAGGGCTACGAGGAATCCGAGATCGTCGGACAGCACTACTCCCGATTCTTTTCCGACGAAGATCAGCGTCAGGGACTGCCCTCCAAGATTTTGTCGATCGCGCGCGAGACCGGGCGATATGAGGCGGAGGGTTGGCGTATCCGCAAGAACGGCGAGCGCTTCTGGGCACACGCCACCATGGAGGTCATCAAGGACGAGACCGGCAAGCTGGTGGGTTTCGGCAAAGTCACACGCGATATCACCGAACGCTTCGAGGGTCGCCGGGAGCTGATCGAGAGCGAGCGTCGCTTCCGCCTTCTCGTCGACAGCGTCGTCGACTACGCGATCTTCATGGTCGACCAGAGCGGGATCATCGCCAACTGGAACACCGGCGCCGCCCGCATCAAGGGATATAGCGCCGAAGAAGTCGTCGGCACCCACTTCAGCAGATTCTACACCAAGGAAGACCGCTCGAGCGGCCTTCCGGCCATCGCTCTGGAAACGGCGCGCCGTGAAGGAAAATACGAGACCGAAGGCTGGCGCGTTCGCAAGGACGGCGGCCGCTTTTGGGCATCCGTCGTCATTGAGGCGGTTCGCGATGAAGGCGGCGAATTAATTGGTTTCGCAAAGATCACTCGCGACATTACGGAACGCCGAAGCGCCCAGGAAGCCCTCCGCGAGAGCGAGCGGCAATTTCGCCTTCTCGTTTCGGCGGTCATCGATTACGCGATCTTCATGCTCGATCCCAACGGCATCATCATCAGTTGGAATGCGGGCGCCGAAAAGATCAAAGGATATGGCGCAAACGAAGTCATCGGCAGCCATTTTTCAAGGTTCTATACGGAAGAAGATCGCCAAAGCGGTAAACCCGCCCGCGCGCTTTACGCTGCAAGCCACGAAGGCCGCTTCGAGGGCGAAGGCTGGAGGGTTCGCAAGGACGGCACGCAGTTTTGGGCCAACGTCGTTCTCGATCCTGTCCGCGACGAAACTGGCCGTCTCATAGGTTTCGCCAAGATCACCCGCGACATCACCGAACGCCGAGACGCGCAACTCGCTCTCGATCGAGCTCAGGAGCACCTCGCTCACGCGCAGCGCATGGAAGCGCTCGGCCAGCTCACCGGCGGCATCGCCCACGACTTCAACAATCTGTTGACGATCCTGGTCGGTCAGGCGCGCATGCTCAGGCAGCGGATCTCGGATCCGGCGGGAATGAAAGCCATCGAAGGCATCGAGGCGACCGTGCAGCGCGGCGCCTCGCTCACGCGCCAGCTCCTCGGATTTTCCCGCCGCCAGCAGCTTGAGCCGCAGCCGGTTTCGCTCGCCGAGCGTATGCCCGGATTGCACACCATGCTATCGGCTTCGCTGCCCGCCAATATCGCTCTTTTGACCTCCGTCGGGCCCGAGACGTGGCATGTCATGGCGGATCCGAATGAGCTTGAACTCGCGCTCATGAATTTGGTCATCAACGCACGTGACGCACTCTCTGACGGCGGCACCATCAGGATCACAACGGACAACATTCTCCTAGACGACCCCAAGGGCGGCTCGCCGGCGGAATTTGTTGCCATCTGCGTATCCGACACCGGAACCGGCATACCCAAGGACGTGCTGACCAAGGTCTTCGACCCCTTCTTCACGACCAAAAGCTTCGGCAAGGGAACCGGCCTCGGCCTGTCGCAAGTCTATGGCTTCAGCCACCAATCGGGAGGCTCCGTCTCGATTGAGAGCGAAGTCGGCAATGGCACGCAGGTGACGATATTGCTGCCGCGCGCACTCACCAGCGCGCCGACTGCCGTCAAACCCGAAGACAGTGGGCCCGCGCGTGTAAGCGGCCGCATTCTCCTTGTCGAGGACAACCCCGACGTAACCGAAGTCACCGCCGCCCTCGTTATGCAACTCGGCTATACCGTGCGTCTGGCCGAAAACCCCGAGGTCGCCCTGAGTATCCTCGAGAACGAAGCGTTCGATCTTGTTTTCAGCGATATCATGATGCCGGGGAAAATGGACGGCATCGAATTCGCCAAGCTTATTCGCCGGATCCGGCCCCGGCTTCCCGTTCTACTTGCCAGCGGATCGAATAAACGCGTAGAGGAAGCGCAATCGAACTTCACCGCTCTGCAGAAGCCTTACGATGCTGCGAAACTCGACAAGACGATTCAGGACCTTCTTCGGACGCGGAATCGTGCGACGCCCTATCAGAATCTCGTCGATTTGCAGGATGCAAAGAGGCTCCGGGCAGCGAAGACGGAAAAACCCTAATTCACAGAGCAGGGGTCCCATGCCGGATCAACACTTAGCCAGCAATCAGAACAGCGAAGGCAAGTCGTGGCACGGATTCTGATTGTTGAAGACGAAGCTTTGATCGCCGAGCTTTTGGCGATGTACGTCGAGGAACTGGGTCACGAAGTGGTCGGCCCTGTCGGAACCGTCGAAGCCGCATTGTCGGTCATAAACGCCGAGCCGCCCGCGTTCGCGATCCTCGATTGTTCGCTCAGTAATCGCGATAGCACGCCCGTTGCCGAGGCCCTCGCGAAGCAAAATCTTCCCTTCGCTTTCGCCACCGGCCGCGGCGCTCACGCACTGCCGGAAAATTTCAGAGAGCGCCCGCTGATCGCCAAGCCGTACATCTATGAAGATGTCGAACGCGTGCTCTCATCGCTGAAGGCGTAGACGGAGTTCGCCGCGCGTTCGATCTCAAACGAGCTCGTGCACGCTGAACAGATTGTCGGGATCGGTCCACACCCGCTTCGGCGTCCAGCCTGCCTTTTCGGCCAACTTCTGAAATTCCGCGATGGCATACTTGTAGGAATTTTCCGTGTGGATGCTCTCGCCTTCGCGGAAGTGAAATACGCGTCCCGCAACCTCGACCTTCTGCGCGCGATTGCTGACGAGATGCATCTCGATACGGCCCTCGCGCGGGTTGTAGATCGCTTTATGCGAAAACGCTGCTTCCTCGAAGGTGCCGCCGAGTTCGCGGTTGATCCGCGCCAGCAGGTTCAGATTGAATGCGGCGGTCACACCTGCAGAATCGTCGTAAGCGCGGATCAGCGTCTGCGGCTCTTTCTTCAAATCGACGCCGATGATCAGGCGGCCCTC
>JBEVLH010000014.1:0-6712 GCA_040509255.1 Hyphomicrobium sp.
CTGGCGCGCGATCTCGTCAACGAGCCCGCAAACATTCTCGGTCCCGTCGAACTCGCCGAGAAGACGAAAGCGCTCGAAAAGCTCGGTGTCGACGTCGAAATTCTCGACGTCAAGGACATGGAGAAGCTCGGTATGGGCTCGCTCCTTTCGGTCGGCCAAGGCAGCGTTCGACCGTCGCGATTAGCGGTGATGGTGTGGAACGGCGCCAAGGGAGCCAAGAAGCAAAAGCCAATCTGCTTCGTCGGCAAGGGCGTGGTGTTCGACACCGGCGGCATTTCGATCAAGCCTGCCGCCGGCATGGAAGACATGAAGGGCGACATGGGCGGTGCAGCCGCCGTCATCGGAACGATGCACGCGCTTGCCGAGCGCAAGGCGAACGTCAATGCGGTGGGCCTCATCGGCTGCGTCGAGAACATGCCGTCGGGGAATGCGGTTCGTCCGGGCGACATCGTCAAGTCGATGTCAGGCCAGACGATCGAAGTCATCAACACCGACGCCGAGGGCCGGCTCGTGCTTGCCGACGTGCTCTGGTACGCGCAGGAGCAGTTCAAGCCGAAGGTCGTCATCGACCTCGCAACGTTGACAGGCGCGATCATGGTTGCGCTCGGGAAGGAGTATGCCGGGCTGTTCTCGAACGAGGACAAACTGGCGGACGAGCTTCTTGCAGCATCGAGGTCGACGGGCGAGAAACTCTGGCGGATGCCGCTCGACAAGGCGTTCGACAAGATGATGGATTCCAAGAACGCCGACATGAAGAACGCCGGCGGCCGCTGGGCCGGTGCCGCGACGGCAGCGGCATTCCTTCAGCGCTTCGTGCAGAAGGATACGCCGTGGAGCCACATCGACTTGGCCGGCACTGCCATGGACGGCAATCGCAGTGACATCAATCAGAGTTGGGGCGCGGGCTGGGGCGTGCGGCTGCTGAACGCGTTCGCCCAACAGCACGAGAAGGGTGAGAAGTGAAAATCAAGCTCGGGCCGCGGGTAAGCCTCGCGGCCCATGGCATTGTATCATTCTGATACAAAACACTATCCCCCGCTTTGTTTCCATAATACATATTACGCGAACTGAGGGGCTGTTACCCGGTGGAGCTTCCATTTGGGCTAAGCACGCGAACCGATCCCGCGCCGGTACCAGAACGGAAACGGCGCGCCCATGATCAGCACCAGAAATGCGAGCACCGCGTTGCGCACCGGGTGCCGTTCGAACCCATCGCTCTCAAATGACTTGTAACCGGTGACCTCTTCCCCGCTGGCGATGAGCGCGCGGGCATCGGCGAGATCCTCCTCGTCGACCAGAATGGACACGCCTCCGTAGAGGAAGGCGAACTGCGGGCATTGTGAGATGATGTCTTTCCCGGCCGTCGCGAAGCGGATGCCGTGCGCCTCCAGCAAGCTCTCGATGACCAGAGCTTCGGGTAGCATCAGCGTCGTATGTGCATTCGCAAACGCCATCTCTCTGCCTCGTCATCAGTGACTATGGCTCGCGACGTTCGAGCGTCCTTATCCCTTCGGCGATCAGGACGGCGTAAAGCGCCAGCACGAATCCCGACAGCATATTGACTGACACGATCGCTCCGATGGCCTGAGCTACGCTCGGGTCGAAAACCCACGACAGCATCCTGACGACAATTTCGTCGAAGCTCTGTTTCAGAAGGAACAGGAATTCGCTCGCCTGCTCCATCGACGGCTTTGCCGGCATGTCGAATGCCGCGCGCTTGGCCAGTTCTGTAATCCCGGGCGCCGGGAGGAAAGTGAGCCCAGCGGAGAACAAGAGACCGAGCGGAGCCGCAAGACGGAAATAGCCCCAGCGCAAAGGCCGGGCTTTCAGCCGGTCCATCAGGAAGCGGACGACCTGCACGCCGAGGAACAGGGATATCGCGAAGATGATGGCGACAAACTTGAGGCGATCCTGATCAGTGCCGAGGAAGGTCAGCAGCCCGACGACGCCGGCGAGCACAGCCTTCGTGATCGCTTCAAGCGCTCCGACGGTGACGATGATGATCATCGATCGGCCGGGCACGCGATCGAAATAGAACGGGAACTCGTATTTGAGCCGCGCGATCTCCAGCGCCGCGCCGACACCAAGGGCGAGCACCGCAGTGCCGGTCGCGAACACCAATGGCGCAGTAAAGCCGACCCACGCCACTGCGCCGATCGCGGCGACTTCCAGCGCCATCATCAGGCCATTGAAGATTATGTGCATGATGCCGCCCCTGCTCCCATCGCGACAGTAGCAGAGGCGTTGCGGGCGGCAACGGCGTTTCGGTCGAGGGCGGCGTCAGCTCGTCGCCTTATCGAGTGTGCAAATGGCATCTCCCGAGCGCGTCAGGTTTGCTTCGAACGGGTAGGACCGGCGAAACAGCAGCAGCTCCGAACCGGTATTGCCGACGAAATGCAGATCGGCAGCACCGGTTGCATTATTGGCATCGTGCCAAGCCTGGACCGCGTAAGGCGCGGCGCCTTTTGCGAGTTCAAGCCGACCTTTGAACACGTGGTCGCCCTCCGTCGGCTGGGCCGCGAGATGCAGCCCGGCGGCGCCGCAGGAATGATCCGTCTTGACCGAGATCCCGCACCAGCCGTCTTTGCAGGCGACGATGTCGTAGGTCAGGCCGCATCCGGTATCGCCGCAGTTCGGTCCATCGCCGCCGCGGCCGTAACCGTAATATTGCCCGGTCCATCGTCCGGCGAGAGAGATCGGCTGCGTCGTTGCGGCGTCGGCCTTGGGGCTCTCATCCGCCGCCGCGGAAACGCCAAATCGAATTGCGATAACGTTCATCGCCACGATGGACAGAACAATGACCGATATCGCGACGCCTGCTGCTCTTGCCTTAGAGACGCTGCCGAGCAGCGAGGGACGCGCGCTGCGGCTTTCACTTTTGATACTCATTGCCATCCTCGTTATTCCGGTCGGGGTCGTCGCAGTCGGATCGGGAGCCGGGCTCATTGCGCTCCCCTATCAGATGTTCGAACTCGCAGCCCGGGCGCCAGTGATTTTTCCCACGCACATGATGGCATCGGGATTTGCGCTCCTGCTGACTCCCGCGGTCGTATGCGCGCGGCACCATCCGAAGCTTCACAGATCGCTGGGCCGGCTGTTGGGCGTCTTTGTGGTGATTGGAGGGCTGACGGCTTTGCCTGTCGCGGTCATGAGCCATTCGGCTATCGCGGCGCGAGCGGGTTTTTTCGTCCAGGGGCTCGTCTGGCTCGCACTTCTTATCGCGGCCTTGATAGCGATCCGCCGGCGGAATATTTCGCGCCATGCCCACCTGATGCTGGCGATGATCGCCGTGACCTCGGGCGCTGTCTGGTTCCGCGTTATGACGGGCACGGCGATTGCGCTCGATCTGCCGTTCGAGCCGGTCTACTCGGTGGCGGCCTGGGTCGGGTGGATGATCCCGCTTGCCATCGTCGCGCTGATGCCGCGCCTTGTGCCAAAACTTCTTGCGAGATAGCCGCAGCCCCGGCCCTCGTCGATCGCGCGGAGGTCGGCTAGTGTCCGCGTGATCAGCAAGAGGACGGACATGGCGGATACGCTCGAACCTTCGCGTGAGATTTCGCGCCTCATCGAAATCATGGCTGCGTTGCGGACCCCCGGCACGGGATGCCCGTGGGATCTCGAGCAGAGCTTCGAGACGATTGCGCCCTACACGATAGAAGAAGCTTATGAGGTGGCCGACGCGATCGAACGGGGGGACCTCGCGGATTTGAAAGACGAGCTCGGCGATCTACTTCTGCAGGTTGTCTACCATTCCCGTCTGGCGGAAGAGCAAGGCGCGTTCGCATTCGGCGATGTGGTGGAGGCCGTGACGCGGAAGATGATCCGCCGACATCCGCATGTCTTCGGTGACGGCACGGCGCGTGATCCGTCGGCCATCAAGGCGACGTGGGATCAACTAAAGGCGCAAGAGCGAGCCGAGAAGGCCGCCGAGCGCGCTCGTATATCGGGCGGCCGCGCGACGCCAGCTGAAGGGGCGGCGACGTTGGCGGATGTTCCGACCAACCTTCCGGCCCTCACCCGCGCCACCAAGTTGCAGCACAAAGCCGCCAAGGTCGGATTCGACTGGCCAAACCTCCTGCCCGTGTTCGAGAAACTCAAAGAAGAGATCGCGGAGTTCGAAGAGGTCGCCCTGCCCCATGATCCGCGAAACTCTGCGAGCGGCATGCGCAGCGATGGGGACTCGTCGGTCGCGATCAAGGAAGAGTTCGGCGACATCCTGTTCGTGATGGCAAACATCGCCCGCCATCTCGATATCAATCCCGAGGATGCGTTGCGAGGGGCCAATCAGAAATTTGTCCGCCGTTTCGCCCACATCGAACGCGTGCTTGCGCAACGTGACAAGACACCGGCGCAGTCGACGCTCGATGAAATGGATGCGCTCTGGGACGACGCCAAAGCACGCGAAAAAAGCTAGCGTCCGCTGGCGTTTCGGATCGCTTCCGAAACGCGCTCGGGGCGAAAGCCCAACCCCAAGAGACGGGCGGGAAGGCGTGAGAGGAAGGGCAACGCCGACACTAGGCTCACGAACAGAGGCGGCTTGATCGGTCCGGTCGCTTTGAGCGTTTTCGAAATCACCATGTTCTGAATGCCGAGCTGCAAGCGCTGGGTAGCGACGGTCGGAAATTCGCGGCGCGCCTGCACGGCTTCGATATCCCTGAACGTCAGCCGGTGCTCCTTCAGCGGTTGCCAGAGCAGGTTGGCGGTCGCAACGGCGTCCTGCACCGCGAGATTGACGCCGACACCACCGACCGGGCTCATCGCGTGCGCGGCATCGCCGATGCAGAGAAAGCCCGGCTTCGCCCAGGTCTTTAGGCGATCGACGACGACGGTCAGCAACTTGACGTGGTCCCAATCGGCAATCGCGTCGGCGCGAACGGGATCGAACGGGAGAAGGCGTCCCACCGACGCGCGGAAGACATCGAGCCCTGCGGCGCGGACCTGCGCGTCGCCGCCCTTGGGGATGACGTACGCGCACTGCCAATAGTCGCCACGCTGAAGCATGATGAAGATCCGTCCAGCGTCGAAGCGGCCTACGGTTTCCTCAGTGTCCGTCGGAAGCCTCGGCAAGCGAAACCACAGCACGTCCATCGGCGCGCCGAAGTCTTCGCTGACGAGACCTGACGCCGCGCGCAATGTGCTGCTGCGTCCGTCGGCGGCAACGACGAGATCAGCATTGATCGTGATCGGACCGTCGGCCGTCTTGGCCGTCACTCCTGAAACGCGGTCGCCGTCATAGACGAGCCCAGTTGCTTCGGTGCTCATCATCAAGTGGAAGTGCGGATAGGCGCGGCCCTTGTCAGCGAGGAAATTCAAAAAATCCCATTGCGGCATGAGCGCGATGAACTTCGTCGTGATTGGAAGGTGCGCGAAGTTTGCCATCTCAACGCGCGTTTCGCCGAACTGGGCGTAGATGCGCTGGGCTTCCTGATGCGGCAGCTTGAGAAAATCGCTGAGCCAGCCGAGTTCTTCCATCATGCGCAGGGTCGAAGGATGGATGGTGTCGCCGCGGAAATCGCGGAGGAAGTCCTTGTGCTTTTCAAGGACGCAGACCTCGACGCCGGCACGCGCCAGAAGCACGCCAAGCATCATTCCCGCCGGGCCGCCGCCGGCTATGCAGCATGTGACTCGCTGATCCATGACGACCAGCTTAGATGGTTATTCCGTTCTTGCGAAGCTGGCCAACCACACGATCTTTCTTTTCGCCGGGAACGCGGAGGCGCAGTTCTATTGTGCCGTCCTTGCGCGCCTCGCGGGCAAGCACATCGCAGGTCTCGTGCAGCCAGTTGAGGAGCGCGCCGGCGTCGCCGGGAATAATGACATCGAAGATCTCGTCCGAAGCACCGAGGCGCGTGTCGATCGCTTCCAGCAGCGGCGCCATCCCCTCGCCCGTCTCGGCGGAAACGAGGACCGGAGGCCGCGCGTTCCTGCGGCCTTCGTGTTGTAGCTCGGAGCGGCGATCGGCGTCCAACAAATCGATTTTGTTCCAGACTTCGAGGATGTTGCTTTCGACCGGCAGCGTGTCGATGCCGAGATCGGTCAGAACCTTCTCGACGTCCTCGGCCTGGGCATCGGTTTCCTCATGGGCGATGTCGCGAACATGCAGGATGAGATCGGCTTCGACGACTTCTTCGAGCGTCGCGCGGAACGCGGCAACCAGCATGGTCGGGAGATCGGAGATGAAGCCGACCGTGTCGGATAAAATGATACGGCGTGCGCTCGGCAGCTTCACTTCGCGCATCGTCGGATCGAGCGTCGCGAACACCTGATCCATCGCGACGACGCCGGCGCCGGTGATCTTGTTGAAGAGCGTCGACTTGCCGGCGTTGGTGTAACCGACGATGGCGACGATCGGATACGGCACCTTGCGGCGGCCCTTGCGATGGAGGTCACGGGTTTTCTTGACGTCGGCGAGATCGCGTTTGATAGCGTCGATGCGATCCTGAAGCATGCGCCGGTCGAGTTCGATCTGGGCTTCGCCGGGACCGCCCAGAAAGCCGCCGCCACCGCGCTGGCGTTCCAGATGCGTCCACGCCCGAACGAGGCGGCCCTTCTGGTAGGTCAGATGCGCCAGCTCGACCTGCAGCACGCCTTCGCGCGTTCGCGCCCGGGCGCCGAAAATCTCAAGGATCAATCCCGTTCGGTCGACGACCTTGGTGTTCCAGGCTTTCTCGAGATTACGCTGCTGGACCGGCGTGACGATGTGGTCGACGAC
>JBEVLH010000015.1:0-11064 GCA_040509255.1 Hyphomicrobium sp.
GGATCCTCGGGCTTGTCTTCGGAATGAACCCCGCATACGTAACTCTCTCCCCGTTTGCAACCGAGGCGTGAGCCTATGCCTGCCGCACAGTTAGCGCGCCTTGCCGATCGCGGTGTCGTCCGCGTGAGAGGGCGCGACAGCGAAAAGCTGCTGCAAGATCTCGTGACCAACGATCTCGATCGGCTCGGCGCGAACGCCGCGCGATATGCCGGCCTGCTGTCGCCGCAGGGCAAAATCCTGTTCGACTTTTTCGTCGTCCGTCACGGCGACGGTTTTCTGCTGGACGTCGCACGCGCAAAAACAGTCGAGCTCACCAAACGGCTGACGATGTACAAGTTGCGCGCCGATGTTGAGATCACGGATGTTTCTGAATCTTTCACGGCGTTCGCGGCCTGGGGAGCCGATTCGGAAAAGCTGATCGAGGGTCGCGACATTACGTTTGCCGACCCGCGGCACCCGGCACTCGGCCTAAGACTTTTGGACGAGATCAAGGCGGACGGAGCACGGCCGCTCACCGAGAATGATTCGCAGCAAAGCTACGATTCGCATCGCGTGGAAATCGGCGTTCCGGAAGGCGGCAAGGATTACGAATTCGGCGACGCCTATCCTCACGAGGCGGACTTCGATCTGTTCAACGGCGTTTCGTTCACGAAGGGATGTTTTGTCGGACAGGAGATTGTCGCGCGGATGCAGAACAAGTCGGTGGTGCGCAAGCGCGCGATAAGGATTTCCGGCAGCGCGCCGCTAACGTCTCGTCTCGAAATTCTACTGGGAAGTGTTCCCGTCGGCACGATTGGAACCGTCGACGGATCGAACGCGATTGCGATGCTGCGTCTCGATCGGGCAGTCGAAGCCGAACAAAAAAATCAGAAGCTGACCGCGGGCGGCGTGATCGTCACTCCCGATGAGGAAGCTCTTGCTCGCTACCGCGCTTCCGCGGCGGCGCGACCGTCGACGGCGCTCCCGGCGCCATGACGTCTAAAGGCAAAGAGTTGGTGCGCTGTCCGTGGGCGGGCACCGACGAACTCTACATCCGCTACCACGATGAAGAGTGGGGCGTGCCGATGACGGATGACCGCGCGCTATTCGAGAAGCTTGTGCTCGAAGGATTTCAGGCGGGCCTGTCGTGGATCACCATCCTGCGGAAGCGCGATAATTTCCGCGCGGCGTTTCACGACTTCGACGCCGAACGCATTGCGCGCTACTCGACGCGCGATGTCGATCGCCTGATGAAGAACGAAGGCATCATCCGCAATCGCGCAAAGATCGAGGCGACGATCTCGAACGCGAAAGCTTATCTCGCACTTTCCGAGCGCATGCCTTTTTCCCAGTATTTATGGGGCTTTCTGAATGGTCGGCCGATCATCAACGAGAATGCGTCGTCGAAGGAAATTCAGACGGAGACGGAAGTCTCCAAAAAAATGAGCAAAGGATTGAAGGCCGACGGCTTCCGTTTCGTCGGGTCGACAACGCTTCATGCGTTCATGCAATCGACCGGCATGGTCAACGATCATCTGGTGACGTGCTTCAGGCACGCACCATGCGCGAAGTTGCAGAAGAAGTTGAAGATCCCCGGGCTATGACATCATCGAATGATAGGCCGCCGAGAGCCTGGCAGAGAATGCTGTCGGGTCGTCGCCTCGATCTTCTATCGCCTGATCCGAAAGACATCGAAATCGAAGACATTGCGCACGGCCTCGCGCGCGTTGCGCGATGGAACGGACAAACGACTGGCGCGCATGCCTTCTCGGTGGCTCAGCATTGCCTCATCGTTACCGATATCGTCGCGGCGCTGCATCCGGATTTCACCGCGAACGAACTGCTTGCAGCTTTGCTGCACGATGCGCCGGAGTATGTGGTCGGTGATCTTATAAGCCCGTTCAAAACGGCGATCGGCCTGGACTATAAAGCGTTCGAACTCAATCTCCTCCAAGCGATCTATTGTCGGTTCGGCGTCCGCGCTCTAAGCGTGGCTGCGTTGGCAGCAATCAAGAAAGCAGACACGATCGCGGCCTACTACGAGGCGACACGTCTCGCGGGCTTCGAAACGCCGGAAGCTGAAAATTTTTTTGGAATTCCTAATCTGCCAACGGAACTTCATAGCGCACTGATGGTATTGGAACCCGTACCGGCAAGTAATGCCCAGAGTCTCTTCCTTGCCAAGTTCGGGGAATTGCTGCCCCGCTGACAATCGGGCGTTTTTGGGGCTGTTTCGCGGTTTTCAGTCAGAGGCTTATCTGAAAATCGCCATGATCGGCGAATAGCTCGCCTCATGGGGAGCACGGGGATGATACACATGAACATGGAACTTTCTGGCCGGAGAAAGCCGACGCCCGACAAGTCTCAGCGAGCTCCTGACGATCAGCAGGACTATGAGCCTTCCGTTGGCATCGGTCTCAACGCGGCGATCATCGCCGTGTCAGATAACGAGCCCGTCGCGCTAGTTGTGCGCGGCGAACCAGATAGCGTGGGCGCTACGGACGTGTTGCCATTCGGCCCGTTCAATCCGCGCGAGCATCGCACTCTCGAAAGCGGACTTCGGTCGTGGGTGCAGGATCAGACGGGGCTAGACCTCGGATACGCAGAGCAGCTCTACACGTTTGCCGATCGCGGCCGTCAAACCGACGCGGTCGACGCTGCGCCGCATTTCGTGTCAATCGGGTATCTCGCACTGACGCAGCCCGTCGGTCATCATGGGCTGACGGATGGCCTCTGGCGGAGCTGGTATCAGTATTTCCCATGGGAAGACTGGCGCCGCGGACGTCCCGAGATCATCACACGGGAAATCGAGCCGCGACTTAAGGCCTGGGCTGAACGGTCGGTGTCGCCGTCGTCGAATGGGACGATCGCGCGGTCGGACAGGGCGCGCATCTGTTTCGGGTTCGACGGCACAGCCTGGGACGAAGAAAAGGTGCTCGAGCGGTTCGAGCTTCTTTACGAGGCTGGGCTCGCAGACGAAGCTGCACGGGATGGTCGCCACGCCGCCCGTGAGTGGCCTGAGCGCCCGAAGCTGGGCCTCCCCATGCAAGCCGATCATCGCCGCATTCTGGCGACGGCGATCAGCCGAACGCGGGCGAAGATCAAATACCGTCCTGTGGTGTTTGAACTGATGCCGGACGAGTTCACGCTCTACGAACTTCAAAAGACGGTCGAAGCCATTCTCGGGCCGCATCTTCACAAGCAAAACTTCCGTCGTCTGGTCGAAGGCGCCGGTCTTGTGGAGCCGACGGGAGACGTCAAGACACGCACCGGTGGTCGCCCTGCGAAGCTCTTCCGGTTCCGCAAGGAAGTGCTGCTGGAGCGTCCGGCGCCAGGCGTTCGCGTTTCAGCGCCGCCGAGCCGCGCCTAATTCGAGCATCGACTCAACATCCAGGGCAGGAACTGCTGCCCTGGATATTTGTTCGCATCTCTATTATCTTAAGACCAGGGAGGAATGCTCGAATTGAGCACTCCGGCAGCGTGGTGTGACGGCAGGTTCGCCGGCATGCTTCACAATCTAAATATGCTCCTAACGAGCATATGTGGAGGTCGAGGTCGATGGTTTCCGCTGTTTCCACTTTGGCTCCGTCGTCACGCGTGATCTCAAAGACACCGCTTGCGTACGCGTGGTCGCCGGCGTTGGAAAAGGAGATGGCGCCCCTCTATGGGCGCGTGAAGAACGTCATCACGCCGATGGAGTGGCCGCACTATGCGCCGCTGATCAAGTCGATCAATGCGCTCAAAGTTCAGCGCAACGCCGTCATCCTGGCGCACAACTATATGACGCCCGAAATTTTTCACTGCGTTTCGGATTTTCGCGGGGACTCGTTGCAGCTTGCGAAAGAAGCGGCGCGGACCGACGCCAAGGTGATCGTCCAGGCGGGCGTACACTTCATGGCGGAGACGTCGAAGCTGCTGTCCCCAGAAAAAACCGTGCTCATACCTGATATGCGCGCAGGCTGTTCTCTGGCGTCCTCGATCACGCCCGAAGACGTGCGGATGCTGCGCGAAGCGTATCCCGGGGTACCCATCGTCACCTACGTCAACACGTCGGCGGCGGTGAAAGCCGAATGCGATATCACGTGCACTTCGGCCAACGCGGTGAAGGTGGTGGAAAGCCTCGGAGCGCCGCGCGTTCTTTGCATACCTGACCAGTATCTGGCCAAATGGGTGCAGTCCCAGACCAAAGTCGAAGTCATCGCCTGGAAGGGCGCATGCGAAGTGCACGAGCGCTTCACTGGCGAAGAACTGGAGCGCATGCGCGCCGATGAGCCCGGCCTCAAGATCATAGCGCACCCAGAGTGCCCGCCCGACGTTATCGCCGCCGCAGATTTCACGGGCTCGACGTCCGGCATGATCAAGTGGGTGAAGGACAAGCAGCCACGCAAGGTGATGCTGGTGACGGAATGCTCGATGGCGTCGAATGTCGCCGTCGAAGCGCCGGATGTGGAGTTCATCCGGCCGTGCAACCTCTGCCCGCACATGAAGCGCATCAGCCTCGAAAACATCTATGACAGCCTCGTTCACATGCAGCACGAGGTAACGGTCGATCGCGACGTCGCCGAACGGGCCCGTCGCGCCGTCGAACGCATGGTCAATCTGACGAACTAGCGCCGGGTCTACTTCGCCCAGGAGGGCAGCACATGGCCGCACAGAAGAAGCGCTATCTCACAACACCATTCAAAGGGTTCACAGGTGAGCCTGGCCCCGGCGACGTCGTGATCATCGGCGCCGGGCTCGCCGGACTGTTCACCGCGCTGAAACTTGCGCCGTTGCCCGTTACCGTGATCGCCGCAGCCCCGCTCGGCGAAGGAGCATCGAGCATGTGGGCGCAAGGCGGTATCGCTGCTGCCGTCGGCGAGGGCGACAGCACGGCGAAGCACGCGGCGGACACCATCGAAGCGGGCGCGGGCATCGTCGATGCCGATGTCGCGCGTCTCGTCGCAGAAGAAGGTCCGGATCGCATCCGTGATCTGCTCGAATACGGCGTGCCGTTCGATCGTGATCTCGAGGGCCACTACGTTCTGTCGAAGGAAGCTGCGCATTCCGAAAAACGGGTGGTTCGCGTATCCGGGGACAAGGCCGGTGCGGCGATCATGCAGGCGCTTATCGCTGCCGTGCGCGCGACGCCGTCGATCCGCGTGCTGGAAGGCTTCGAAGCCGACGATCTCATCGTTGCAAACGACCGTATCGAAGGTGTTCGACTCATTCGGCCGACGGCGCTTGGCAATGGCCGATACGCGTTCGTGCCGGCGTCCGCAGTCGTATTGGCTACGGGCGGCGTCGGCGCGCTGTTCGCGCTGACCACCAACCCTTCGTACGCAAAGGGCGAGGCTCTGGCCATGGCAGCGCGTGCGGGCGCGGTCATTGCCGATCCGGAGTTCGTGCAATTTCATCCGACGGCCATCGACGCCGGCATAGATCCCGCTCCGCTCGCGACCGAAGCCTTGCGCGGCGAAGGGGCGACGCTGATCAACTCCGAGGGCGAGCGGTTCATGTTCGCGATCGATCCACGGGGCGAGCTAGCGCCGCGGGATGTCGTCGCGCGCGCCGTCTACAATGAACTCAACGCCGGCCGCCGCGTCTATCTCGATTGCCGCGCGGCCATCGGCGATCATTTCGAGAGCGAGTTTCCGACGGTCTGGGGTCACTGCCAGCGCGCTGGCATCGATCCGTCAACTGATCTTATCCCCGTCGCGCCTGCCGAGCACTACCACATGGGCGGCATCGCCGCCGACAAGGACGGCCGCACCAGCCTTATCGGCCTCTGGGCGGTCGGAGAGGTAGCTTCGACCGGGCTTCACGGCGCCAATCGCTTGGCTTCGAATTCGCTGCTTGAAGCGGTCGTTTTCGGCGCGCGGGTTGCAAACGATATTCGCCAGCTTCTTCCGCATGACCGGGTCGGCCACTTCGTTGTTCCCCATCGCATACCCGGCAGCGGGCGAGCGGCGGATACCGCTTCGCGGAAGGAAGCGATGACAGCATTGCGCGCCATCATGACGAAGTACGTCGGCGTTCAGCGGTCGGGCAAAGGCCTCAAGTCTGCGCTCACCGAACTCAAGGCGCTGAGCGGCGTTGCCGAGAACGACCGGGTGCTCTCGAACATGCTGCTTGCGGCTCGATTGATCGCGGCCGCGGCCCTGCTGCGCAAGGAGAGCCGCGGCGGTCATTACCGCACCGATTATCCAGACGCTAATCCTGCGCTCGCTCACCGCACGTTCATCACTCTTGCGCAACTCGATGCGATGGAAGCCGCTAGCAAGCGTGAGACCGCAAGCGCGCTCGCTGCGTGCGGGACGTGAGCGACGGCAGCCTTTGCGAATGACACTTTCTCACACTCTCGTGCTGGCCGCCGTCCGCAATGCGCTCGAGGAAGATCTCGGCCTCAACGGTGACATTACGACGGATGCGACGGTCGCTCCGCATATCCATTGCGAGGCTCTGCTCGTTGCGAGAAAGTCCGGCATCGTGTCCGGATTGGCGTTGGCGGAAGCCGCGTTCCGGGAACTCGATCCGGCGTGCTCGTTCACAGTCGAAATCGATGACGGCAAGGAAGCCGCCGCCGGCGCAACGATTGCGCGCATCAGAGGCAATGCCCGCGCCATTCTTTCCGCCGAGCGCGTCGCGTTGAATTTCATGGGACGGATGTGCGGGATCGCGACGCTGACACGCCGGTATGTTCAGGCTATCGCGGGGACGGGCGCGAGGATCGTCGACACCCGCAAGACGACGCCAGGGCTACGCGTATTCGAGAAATACGCTGTGCTCTGCGGCGGTGGCCATAATCACCGCTTCGGGTTGTTTGACGCGATCCTTATCAAGGACAATCACATTGTGGCGGCTGGCGGTGTCGCCGAAGCGATCAAGGCAGCGCGAGCGGTCGCCGGCCACATGACCAAAATCGAGGTCGAGGTCGATACACTCGATCAACTCGAGGTGGCCATGCGGGAAAAGGTCGATTGTGTGCTCCTCGACAACATGAGCCCAAGCGACTTGCGCAAGGCGGTGGGGGTGGTCGCCGGGCGGTGTCTGACGGAAGCGTCGGGCGGCGTTAACCTCGACACCGTCAAGGAAATCGCCGCGACGGGGGTCGACCTGATATCCGTCGGCGCATTGACCCACTCGGCCCCGGTTCTCGACCTCGGACTCGATTTCGTCACACCCCCAAAAAAGAGTTCTTTCGGCGCTGCTTGAATTCGCCACAGTCACTTCGCATCTGGCGGAATGTGCTAGAAGTGCGAGTCTCTCAACGTCGTTGGGGAGGATCGGGTTATGTCGTTGGCAATGCAGTGGATCGTGCTTTGGGGCGTGATCGCGATCACGGCCTCAATTCTGGGCGGCATTCTCGCCGGCATCAAAAACCGCGACACCTCCTATTGGATCGCCTGGGCATTCCTCGTGCCGCCGTCGGTGCTGTGGCTGCTGCTCTTGCCGCGCAATAAGGGCCCACGGCCGCGCCAACCACGCCTCGACGACATCGATCGCCGTGAGAACGGGCCGCTTTAGGACGGCGATTGTTCACGGCGCTTTCGGCGTATGACGGCTTGTGCGGCCGACAAGCGTGCAATCGGCACGCGGTAGGGCGAACACGAAATATAATCGAGGTCGACGGTCTCAAAGAAGTAGACCGATTTCGGATCGCCGCCGTGCTCACCGCAAATGCCGGTTTTGAGGCCGGGCTTGGCGGAGCGGCCGCGCTCGACACCGATCTTCACGAGTTCGCCGACACCCGCCTGATCGATCGAGACGAACGGGTCGGTGGTGATCACTTCATGTTCAAGATAGTTGGAGAGGATCGGCGCAGCATCGTCGCGCGATAGTCCGAGGACGGTCTGCGTCATGTCGTTGGTGCCGAATGAGAAGAAGTCCGCGCCGTTCTCTCCCGCCGCAATATCTGCAGCACGTAACGCCGCGCGGGGCAATTCGATCATCGTTCCGACGTCGTAGGGAATCGCGACACCGGTTTCTGCCGCCACCGCTTTTGCCGTCGCGGTGATGACGTCGCGCAGGATGTCGAACTCGCGTCGATAGGCGATGAACGGGATCATGATTTCCGGGTGCACGGCGGCGCCGGTTTTCCTCTGAGACTGCACAGCGGCTTCGAAGATGGCCCGCGTCTGCATACGCGTGATCTCCGGGTATTTGATGCCAAGGCGGCAACCACGGAACCCGAGCATCGGATTGAATTCTTCAAGCTCGGCGACGCGGGCCTTGAGGCGTGTCAAATCCATGCCCAGCGCAGCGGCGACCTGCGCGGCCTCGCGATCCTCGTGCGGCAGAAATTCGTGTAGCGGCGGATCGAGCAGCCTGATCGTCACCGGCAGTCCGGCCATGATCTCGAAAAGCTCTTCGAAATCGGCGCGCTGCACCGGCAAGAGCTTGTCGAGCGCCTGCTGGCGCCCCTCCTCGTCCTCCGCGCAGATCATTTCGCGGACAGCGAGAATGCGCTTTTCTTCGAAGAACATATGTTCGGTGCGGCAGAGGCCGATGCCTTCCGCACCGAACGACCGCGCCTGACGGGCATCGCGCGGCGTATCGGCATTGGTGCGTACCTTCATCCGGCGGGTTTTGTCGGCCCACTCCATAATGGTCGCAAAGGTGCCGGAAAGCTGCGGCGGCCGCATCTTGGCTTTGCCGGCGTAGACGCGGCCGGAGCTGCCGTCGATGGAGATGATATCTCCGGATTTGAAGGTGCGGGTACCGGCGCGCATGGTGCCGGCATTGACATCAATGCGGAGTGTGCCGGCGCCCGACACGCACGGCCGCCCCATGCCGCGGGCAACGACAGCAGCGTGGCTCGTCATGCCGCCTCGCGCTGTCAGGATGCCGACGGCGGCATGCATGCCGTGGACGTCTTCGGGGCTCGTCTCCGAGCGAACCAGGATGACCTCGCGGCCCTTGGCCTTCAGTGCTTCAGCCATTTCCGAATGGAAAACGATTTCTCCGGACGCCGCGCCCGGGGACGCGGGCAAGCCCTTGGCAATGAGATCGTGTTCCGCGGTCGGATCGATGGCGGGATGCAGGAGCTGATCGAGCTGAGCCGGTTCGACGCGCAGGATTGCTTCGTCTTGTGAGATGAGCCCTTCGGCCGCCAGATCGACGGCGATGCGCAATGCAGATTCCGTCGTTCGCTTGCCGGAGCGCGTCTGCAGAATCCATAGCCGCCCAAGTTGCACGGTGAATTCGACGTCCTGCATGTCGCAGTAGTGGTGCTCTAGCCGATCGAAAATTTTCTTGAGCTCCGCGAAGACGTCCGGCATCGCGACTTCAAGCGAAGTTTCACGCGTTCCGGCGGCGGCTTTTTTCGTCAAGGCGTGGGGCGTGCGGATGCCCGCGACGACGTCTTCGCCCTGCGCGTTGGGTAGAAATTCGCCGAAAATTTCCTTTTCGCCCGTGGACGGATTGCGCGTGAATGCAACGCCGGTCGCGGAGTTGTCACCGAGGTTGCCGAACACCATCGCCTGTACGGTGACGGCGGTGCCCCAGTCCTCGGGAATATCGTGAAGGCGGCGGTAGGTGTCGGCGCGCGGATTATGCCAGGAATCAAAGACCGCGGCGATCGCGCCCCAAAGCTGTTGGTTGGTATCCTGCGGAAATGGCGCGCCGTGCTCGCGTTCGATCGCGGCCTTGTAGTCCGCGATGATCTCGCGCCATGCTTCGGCGTCGAGATCAGTATCGGCGGCGAAGCCGTTCAAGTTCTTGAAGTTCTCCAGAATGTCTTCGAACGCGCCATGATCGACGCCCAGAACAACGTCGCCATACATCTGGATGAAACGACGATAGCTATCGAACGCGAAACGCTGATCGCCCGTCAAAGCGGCCAGGCCCTCCACCGTCTTGTCGTTCAAGCCCAGATTGAGGATCGTATCCATCATGCCGGGCATCGATGCACGCGAGCCCGAGCGGACCGACACAAGAAGAGGGCGTTGCTCGTCGCCGAACTTCGCAGACACCGTGTTGCCCACAGCATCAAGCGCCTGCATGACCTCGCCCTTGAGCGCCTCGGGCAATTGGTGACCTGCGGCAAAGAACTCCCTGCAGACCTCAGTCGTGATCGTGAAACCCGGCGGCACCGGCAGGTCAAGGGCCGCCATCTCGGCAAGATTGGCGCCCTTGCCGCCCAGGAGTTCGGACATGCGGGCGCTGCCTTCGGCGTTACCCGGGACGAAAGCGTAAACCCATTTCCTTTTGCCGTCAGCGTTCGGCTGTGCCATCAGACCTCCGATGCGGTCTTCTTGCTGCCTATCATTCCGGCCAGGAGTGATCGGCATCAGGGAGAGGTGCCATAGCAAATGGGGCTCGGCATTCCTAGCGCCGCCTGAACCTCAGCAGATGCTGGCAACAAGTCGGAAAGTCTACCACGATGAGCAAGCTCGATGCCGTTCTCGATACCTTGGGCCAATCGAAGCCGGCGGGGCTCGACCGGCTTTTCGAGCTTTTGCGTATCGACAGCGTCTCCACCGACCCGAAATACAAGGCGAGCTGCCTCAGGGCCGCGGAATGGTGCGCGGCGACCTTGAAAGACATTGGATTCGCGGAAGCCAAGGTTGTGCCGACAAGCGGCCATCCGATGGTCGTCGCTCACGACCGCACCGATCGTGACCCGAATTTGCCGCACGTGCTGTTCTACGGTCATTACGACGTGCAGCCGCCCGACCCGCTCGACCTTTGGAAGACGCCGCCGTTCGAGCCGACGCTGGAAAATGATCCTCAAAACGGCGAGGTGATCGTTGCGCGCGGCGCTGAGGACAACAAAGGTCAGCTGATGACCTTTTTCGAAGCGGCGCGGGCTTGGAAAAAAGTCGCCGGTGAATTGCCGATCGCGGTTTCAGTTCTGATCGAGGGCGAAGAGGAGTGCGGGTCGCCGTCGCTGCCGGAATTCCTCGCCAAACATGGCGATGAACTCAAAGCCGATCTCGTGCTCGTCTGCGACACCGGACAATGGGACAAGGACACGCCCGCGATCACGACGATGCTGCGCGGGCTAGTGGGCGACGAACTGATTATCACGGGTCCGACTCGCGATCTGCATTCGGGCATCTACGGCGGACCCGTCGCCAATCCCATTCGCGTCCTGGCGAAGGT
>JBEVLH010000016.1:0-6094 GCA_040509255.1 Hyphomicrobium sp.
TTTGAAGCCCTCTTCAATCAGGTTCTAACGTTCAGGAGCTATCGCCCATGACGCAACTCATCGTGTATTCCGCCGCCGATGCCTCGCATGTTGTCCTGGACACCATCGATTTCGCGGTCATTCGCGAGGAACTCGCGCACACTGGCGGGGCCATCGAGCGCTGGAAAGCCGAAGAGCCGTTGTCATCAGATGCGACGTCGGAAGAAATCCTGGCGGCCTACAAACCCCAGATCGACCGTTTGAAGATCGAGCGCGGCTACAGCAATGCCGACGTCATCCACGTTCGCCCGGGCAATCCCAATTGGCCGGCGTTGCGGCAGAAATTCCTGAGCGAGCATACTCACGACGAAGATGAGGTTCGGTTCTTCGTCGAGGGAAGCGGCGCCTTCTATCTCCACGTCGAAGACAAAGTCTACCAGATCGTCGGGACGGCGGATGATTTGCTGTCCGTTCCTCGGGGCACCAAGCATTGGTTCGACGGCGGCCCGGAGGGCAACTTCACCGTCATCCGGCTTTTCAACGATGCCTCGGGCTGGATCGCGCACTACACCGGCGACGCCATCGCCGAAAGCGTACCGACGTACGAAGCGGCCTGACGTGGCCGCTATCACCAGCGAACCTCAGCCGGTAGCGTTAGACGGGCCGCCCGTCGCGCGTTTTGCGGCGGACGCTGTTCTGCTCGATATCGAAGGCACCATCAGCCCGATCAGTTTCGTGCGCGACACGCTGTTTCCCTACTCTCGCGATCGCCTCCAGCACTTCGTGGACGGCAATTTTTCGAGCCCCATCGTTCAAGAAATTCTGGCACAAGCAAAAGCGCTTGCAGATGGTTCGGACCCCGTTGCGGCCCTTCTCGATTGGCAGACACGGGATATCAAGGCGCCTCCCCTCAAAGCTCTGCAGGGCTTGATATGGGAGAGCGGTTATCGCGAGGGCGTGTTGCGAAGTCCGATATTCGCCGACGCTCTACAAGCGCTAAGGCAATGGAAGGCGGCAGGTCTTCCGCTTTATATTTACTCGTCGGGATCTGTGCAGGCGCAGCGCTTGTTCTTCGAATTCAGCGTCGAGGGTGATTTGCGGCCGCTGTTCTCGGATTACTTCGACACGTCAATCGGCCCCAAGACCGAGCCCTCATCCTATCGTCGCATATCGACGAGCATCGGCACGGCCCCGAACGGCCTGATCTTCTTCTCCGACAACGCAAAAGAGTTGGAAGCGGCGCGCTCCTCGGGCCTGCAGGCGGTGCACGTCGTGAAGGATGAAACACCGTATCGCTCCGATTTCATTGAAATTTCCGACTATAGCCAAGTCGAGCTCTCGTCCCGGTAGCCTCCGCCCTCTTGGCTTACGTGAGAGCTTTCGGCGGTTCGCCGAAGCTTAAGGCTATTTCCATTTCCCGCTCGCGACGCATATCGTGTTCCTCAAGAGGCCTTGTTCGCGTTGAAAACTAACCCAACGTGACCGGCCGACGCCGCGCATCGCCAAAAAACAAAAAGTGGCGGCTCATAAAAAAATGGAGGAACGAATGCCCCAAGTGCAGGAGAAAGTCAGCGGGATCACAACAGAAGCGCTTCAGGCGATCACCCCTCACCTCGTCTGCGGGGGTGCGGCCGACGCTATCGATTTCTACCGTAAGGCATTCGGCGCGGAAGAGGTCATGCGGCTGGCCGGACCGAACGGCAAGCTGATGCACGCTTTGATCAGGATCGGCAATGCGAACGTGATGCTGGTCGACGAGGCACCCGAATGGGGTTCGCTGTCGCCTCTGACGCTCGGCGGCAGCCCGGTTACGCTTCACCTCTACGTCGCCGACGTCGACGGCTTTGTCGATCGCGCGGTGAAGGCTGGCGCCCTGCTCCGGATGCCGGTTGAAGATATGTTCTGGGGCGATCGCTACGGTATCGTCGAAGACCCCTTCGGGCATAAGTGGTCGGTTGCGACCCATCAGCGGGATATGAGCGAGGATGAGATCGCAGCGGCGATGAAGGCGTTCATACCCTCGCGATCATGCGAGGCTTAGGCGGAAGCCTTCGTTGAACCAGTTCCGCACCACCCCGGATCCTTGCCTCCGCACGGAACGACGTCGCACGCGTTAGTGGATCTCGATGATCTCGGCTTCGCCTGCACCTGCGACGACGGTATCGCCGACGCTTTTCTCCATGAGCGCCTGCGCCAACGGCGAGGCATACGAGATCTTGCCCTTGGAAGGATCGGATTCATCCTCGCCGACGATGCGGAATTTCTGGACGCGGCCATCGTTCCGTTCGAGCGTAACGGTCGATCCGAAGGCAACGACCGAGGCGCCAGCGGGCGCGGCCTGAACTTCGGCCGTGGTCAGCCGTTGGTTCCAATAGCGCAGGTCGCGTGAGGCGCGTTGAATGGCGTCGCGGTCGCCCGCGCGTTGGCCATCGGCAAGGTCGTCCTGCAGCCGATCGACTTCAGCCTGGATCAGGGCGAGACCTTCCGGGGTGACGAGATTGCGGTGCTCCGAAACGAGCTTCTCGGGAAGCTCTTCGACAGCGTCGGTTTCTTTGACAAATGCTCTGCTCATCCCCTCAATATAGGCGATCCGGGAGGCCTACACCAGAATGCGACAATACCAGGAGACTTTGACCATCGAGACGCGGGGTCAAAGCCTGACTGAATTCACGCGCGATGTGGCCCGGATTATCAAGGCTGCGGGGATGGCGACGGGCGTGGCGCACGTATTCTGCCGCCATACTTCGGCATCGTTGCTGATCCAGGAGAACGCCGATCCCGACGTCCAGCGCGACCTGCTGGCGTTTTTCAAGCGTCTGGTGCCTGACGGCGACCCACTGTTCATCCATCGAGCGGAAGGCCCCGACGACATGCCTGCGCACGTCAAAACCGCGCTGACTCAGACGACGCTCACCGTCCCAATCTCGAAGGGCCGGATGATGCTCGGCACCTGGCAGGGTATTTACCTTTTCGAGCATCGTACTAGGCCGCACGCGCGCCAGATCGTCATCCACGTCGTCGGCGAGTAACGAGGTTGCCAGGGCATTTTCTCATTCGGCGGTAACGACAGGTCACAGTCGAACTACTGGCATCGTGCGGAAACGCGCCTAGCTTATCTTCTGCAGAGACCCCGCCCGTCCCCAAGGAGTGCCCATGCGCCTGCCCCTCATCCCCCTCGATACGCTGACGCCCGAGCAGAAATCCCTCTACGACGACATGAAGAAGGGCATTCAAAATAACTTCAAAGGTTTCACTGCGATCAACGAAAAAGACCAGCTCATCGGGCCCTGGAACCCCTGGCTGCGTTTTCCGCAATTCGGCGGTCCCGTGTGGGAGCTGACGAAGGCGATGTCGGCTTCGCCGAAGCTGCCACGGCCCATTCGCGAGATCGCAATCCTGGTGACGGGAGCCAAATTCCACGCGGCATATGAGATCTATGCCCCCGTTCTCGCGGCCGAGCTTCGTGGACTTCCCGACGCCAAGATTGCGACGATCGTTGCCGGCCAGCGACCGAGCGATCTCGCCGAGGATGAAGCGGTCGCCTATGATCTTGCGTCGACCTTGGTAAATGGATCCGTATTGCCGTCGCTGACCTACAAGCGCGCAATCGGCGTGTTCGGCGACGAGGGCACCGCCGAATTTATCTATCTCGTTGGACTGTATTGCGCGGTTTCGGTCACGCTCAACGGTTTCGATGTGCCACTGCCGGACGATGGAACCGCCGACTGAGCCTATTCCAGCTTACGCCCGAAGCCGGAGCGTGCCGGGTGACCGGCACGCGGCGATCAAGGTACCGCGAAGGCATTCAGGCTTGGGGCACTGGGCCAGAGCGCTCTTCACGGTAAATCCGGGTCGCGGAGCCTGCGTGGTCGACGTTGAAATGTCGCGTTTACCGCAGCATCCTTGCGCATGGAAGCGCGGGACCCGACCTGCTAAGACCCCCCTCAGATTCTGAAGCCAAAAAGCCGAGCGGAGAAACTCCCCATGTCCGACACGACCCCCGAATCACAAGCCCGCGCCGCGACGGCCGCCCTCATCCGCGACTATTACGAGGCCTTCAACAGCGGCAATACCGACGGCATGCTCGCCTTTCTGACCGATGACGTCATTCACGACGTCAATCAGGGTGAGCGCCGGCAGGGCATCGAGAAGTTCAGGGCATTCAATGCGCGCATGACCCACAACTACAAGGAAGACCTGAAAGACATTGTCGTCATGGTGTCGAAGGATGCGACTCGCGCTTCCGCCGAATTCAACGTGCACGGCACCTACAAAAACACCGAAGAGGGTCTGCCGGACGCCGTCGGACAAAAATACGTTCTTCCGGCCGGGACGTTCTTTGCAATTCGCGACGGAAAGATCGCTCGCGTCACCACGTACTACAATCTGACCGACTGGATCGCACAGGTCGCAGGCTGAGGGACGAGAAGGCATGGCAGCGGACGAGAAGAAGAAGCTCGACGTCAAATCGGTAACGGGACCGGAGATTTTGACGGTGCTGCCGGATCTCGGCCGGCTCCGCATCATCGTGTTTCGCGACTGGCCGTATCTCTACGAAGGCACGCTCGAATACGAAGAGAAGTATCTCGAGAAATTCGCGAAAGCCAAAGGCGCAGTCGTTATCTGTGCCTACGACGGCGACGAAATCGTCGGCGCATCTACTGGTGCGCCAATGGTCGAGCACGCCGATGAATTCGGTGAGCCGTTCAAGAAAGCCGGTTACGACATCTCGAAGATTTTCTATTGCGGTGAGAGCGTGCTGCTCAAAAGCCATCGCGGGCACGGCCTCGGGCACGCATTCTTCGATGGCCGCGAAGCCCAGGCGAAAAAGCTCGGCGGCTTCACACACTCGACGTTCTGCCGCGTCGTTCGCCCGGACGATCACCCGTTGAAACCGGCCGATTACGCCCCACTTGATCCGTTCTGGAAAAAGCGCGGTTACGCCCCCGTCGACGGTCTGATAGCGACGTATGACTGGCAGGACGTCGATCAGCCCGCCGAGACGACCCATCAAATGCAGTTCTGGATGAAGACGCTCTGATGCGCCAGAAGACGCTGAAAGTTGCGAGCTCTCAATATCCGATCGGCCAGCCGAAGTCGCTCGCCGAGTGGGAGGAGAAGATTGCGCTTTGGGTGAAGAGCGGCGCCGCGACGGGCGCGAAGCTGCTTGTCTTTCCCGAATATGCCGCGATCGAGCAGGCAGCTTGCTTCGGCCCTGAGGTGTACAGCGATCTGCAGGCGACGCTTGCTAAGGTCGCGGAAATCAAAGACGCTCGCGTTCAGTTGCATGTCGATCTCGCCAAGAAGCATGACGTGCACATCGTCGTCGGCTCAGGGCCGGAGAAAAAGCCAAGCGGTCATTTCGTCAATTCGGCGCAGCTCGTCGCGCCGAACGGCTCGGTCGGCGTACAGGAAAAGCTCGTCATGACGCCGTTCGAGCGCGCCTGGGGTGTGACCGCGGGCAAGCAAGTCCGCGTGTTCGACACGGCGATCGGCAGTTTTGGCATCGCGATCTGCTACGACAGCGAATTTCCGCTGATCGCACGCGCGATGACGGAAGCCGGCGCCGAGGTGCTGCTCGTTCCGTCATGCACCGAGCGGGTTTCGGGCTATCACCGCGTCCGCACGGGATCAATGGCGCGGGCGCTCGAAAACACCATCGCGACAGTTCAGAGTCCGACGGTCGGCGATGCGCCATGGTCGCCGGCCGTTGACTTCAATTCCGGCGCGGCCGGCATCTACGTGCCGTCCGAGCACGACGTGTCTGATACAGGCGTCCTGGCGGAGGGTAAGCTCAACGCCGCCGAATGGGTGACGGCCGAGATCGACCTTGAGCGTCTCGCGCGCCTTCGTGAGACGGGCGAGATGCACAACTACAGCGACTGGGCGATCCAGCCGGGTGCACCCGCCTCAAAGGTCGACGTCGAGATCGTGAAGCTGTCCTAGGCGTACCGATTTCACTTAAGCGCCCAGGTGATCGTGACCCGCGCTTCAAGCGTGCTGGTTCCGGCCTCGATCGGTACGGCTGCCGCTGACGCCTTGGCGAGGCGGGGCGCGTACATCACCGGGCCGCTCGACGTCGTTTCCTCCGATATCTGCACGACGTTGCCCACTT
>JBEVLH010000017.1:0-4332 GCA_040509255.1 Hyphomicrobium sp.
CATAGCCTGCATGAGATCCCCGATGACATCTGGGACTTCGTCAAGAAAAACGGCTTCCTTGGCATGCTGATCTCGAAGGAGCACGGCGGTCTCGGCTTCTCGCCCCAGGCGCAGTCGCTCATCCTCGGGAAGATCGCCTCGCGCTCGCCGGACGTCGTGACCATCGTCATGGTGCCGAACTCGCTGGGACCCGGCGAGCTTATCGAGAAATACGGCACCGACGAACAGAAGCACTATTACCTGCCCCGACTTGCGAAGGGCGAGGAGGTGCCATGCTTCTCGCTGACCGGACCGACATCGGGTTCCGACGCCGCCACGATGCGCGACGTCGGCTACGTCGCCCGCGGCACCCATAAAGGCCAGGACACGCTTGGTATCCGTCTCTCCTGGGACAAACGCTACATCACGCTAGGCCCCAAGGCGACGCTGGTCGGCCTTGCGTTCCGGCTGTTCGACAAAGACAACCTGCTCGGCAAGGGCGAAGACATCGGCATCACGCTGGCGCTCATTCCCGCCGATCATCCGGGCGTCAACATCGGACGCCGCCATCTGCCATCCGGTGCCGCTTTCCCGAACGGTCCGAACTGGGCCAATGATGTCTTCATCCCGATGGACTGGGTCATCGGCGGCGACAAGATGGCCGGCAACGGCTGGCGCATGCTGATGGAATGCCTCTCGGCAGGGCGCGCCATCTCCTTGCCGTCGTCGGCGACGGCGGGCGCTAAGATGATGCTGCGCGTGACGTCGGCTTATGCCCGCATCCGCAAGCAGTTCGGCTTGCCGGTTTCGCGCATGGAAGGCGTCGAGGAAGCGCTTGTCCGCATCATCGAGACCGCCTACGTCAACGAGGCCGCTCGCGCGATGACGGCCGCGATGGTTTCGCGTGGCGAGAAGCCGTCGGTCATCTCAGCTCTGATGAAATATCAGACGACCGAAAAAATGCGCCGCGCCGTTAACGACGCTATGGACATCCACGGCGGCCGCGGCATCTGTGATGGGCCGGCGAACTACCTGCAGTCGGCCTATCAGATGGTCCCGGTCGGCATCACGGTCGAGGGCGCCAACATTCTGACGCGCACGCTGATCACGTTCGCTCAGGGCGCGCTGCGATCGCATCCCTATCTCTACAAGGAAGTCCAGGCTGCTCAGAACCCCGACAAGAAGCTCGGGCTCGACGCATTCGAAGACGCGTTCAACAACCACATTTCGTTTTCGCTTTCGAACGCGACCGGCGGCTTCGTCCACAATCTGACAGGCGGCGCCCTCGTCAAAGCGCCCGATGATGCGCTCCGCATGTCGCATTGGTATCGCCAGCTCGGCCGCGCCAGCCGCTCATATGCTTTCGTCGCAGATCTGACCGTGGCGCTTCTGGGCGGCGGCCTCAAGACCAGGCAGAAGATCACCGGCCGGATGGCCGACGCGCTGTCTGAGCTCTACATGCTGTCTGCCGCGCTCAAACGCTTCGATGATGACGGTCGCCCAGAAGGCGACGAGCAGATCGTCGAACTGGCCGCCTTGAACGCGCTCCATCGCTTCCAGGAGGCCATGAGCGGCGTCGTTGACAATTTCCCTGTTGCATGGGCGCGACCGCTGATGCGGATTGTGGTCTTCCCGCTCGGCCGTCGCCACAAACCGGCGTCCGATTTGCTTGGGCATCGCGTCGCCCGCCACGTCCTGAACCCGGGCGCCGTCCGCGATCGTCTGACCCGCGATATTTTCGTTTCGAAAGACGTCAACGATCCGACCGGCATCCTCGAGGTGACGCTCGAAAAGGTGATCGCTGCCGAACCGGTCGAGAAAAAACTGGAAAAAGCTATCCGCGATGGGCTGGTGCGGCGCTATCATGGCAGCGATTGGTTTGCCGACGCCGAAGCCAAGGGTGTGATCACGGCGACGGAAGCCGAACAGCTTCGCGAGGTCGAGCGTCTGGTAGCCCGCGTTATTGCGGTCGACCATTTCGATCCCGCCGAGGTGAAACCAAATTATGTGACGCTCGGCCACAATGCGCGTGGCGCCGAGAGTTTGGCAGCGGAATGACCGCTGCCGCAGTCTGTTGTGTCGAGGTGAATAATGACGGAAGTTGCGGCTGAGCCGAGCGGTCTGGATCTTAAGGACTGGCGCTATTCGATCGACGGCGAGGGCATCGCCTGGGCAACCTTCGATCGCGAAGGCGAGAGCATGAACTCTCTCGGCCGCCGCCCCATCGAAGAACTGGCCGCCATCATTTCGCGCGTCGAGACCGACGTTGCTTCCAGGAAGATCCGCGGCCTCGTCATCATTTCAGGCAAGGAGCGCGGTTATATCGTCGGCGCCGACATCCGCGAATTCGAAACGTTCACGAGCGAGCAGGACGTCACCGCCGCTTTGAAGCCGGTCAATGCCCTGTTCGAGCGGATCGAGAGGCTTCCTATTCCGGTCGTCGCGGCTATCCACGGCGTCTGCGTCGGCGGCGGCCTCGAATTGATCCTGGCCTGCAACTACCGCATTGCCACGCGCGATGATTCAACCCGCGTCGGTTTCCCGGAAGTGAAGCTCGGCATCTTTCCGGGCTTCAACGGGACCGCGCGTTCGATCAAGCAGGCCGGCCCGATGGCCGCGATGCAGGCCATGCTGACCGGCGGCATGATCCGCTCGTCCGTCGCGAAGGCGCAAGGGTTCATCGATCAGCTCGTCGGCAGCCCCGGAGAATTGCACTGGGCCGCGCGCAAGGCCGTGCTTCAGAACCGCCGCTCGAAGCCCGCAGGCTCCGCTAAGGCCCTGCTGGCAAAGTGGCCCGCACGCGGCTTCCTCGCCGGCAAGATCCGCCAGGAGACGGCCAAGAAGGTGCGGGAAGATCATTATCCTGCCCCCTTCCGTCTGATCGATCTGTTTGAGAAATACGGTGGCGATCTCGAAACCATGAAGCGCGAGGAAACCAAAGCCTTCGCGCCGCTAATGATGTCGGACACGTCGAAAAATCTCCGCCGCGTATTTCGACTGACCGAACTTCTGAAAGCCCAGGCGCCGCGAGGCTTCAAATGGCGCCCGAGCCGCGTTCACGTCATCGGCGCCGGGACGATGGGGGCCGACATCGCGGGTGTCTGCGTCGCGTCCGGCATGGAGGTGACGCTTCAGGATATTTCGCCCGAGCAGCTCGAGAAGGGCATCAAGTCGCAAGGCAAGCTGTTCGCCAAGAAGTTCAAGACCAAGGCTGCGCGTGACGCCGCCAAAGCCCGGCTGATCGCCGACCCCGAGGGGAAGGGCGTGGCGCGCGCCGACGTCGTCATCGAAGCGATCATCGAACGGCTCGACATCAAGCAGAAGCTGTTCTCGGATCTGGAAACCAAGATCAAGCCGGGCGCGGTGCTCGCGACCAACACGTCGTCGCTGAAGCTCGAAGACATTGCGGCGCCGTTGAAGGATCCTGGCCGCCTCGTCGGCCTGCATTTCTTCTCGCCTGTTCCGCAGATGCCGCTGGTCGAAGTCGTGCGCGGCGCCAGCACACGTGATGAGGAAGTGAAGAAGGGCGCGACGTTCGTCACCGCCATCGACAAATTCCCGCTCATCACAAAGGACGTACCGGGCTTCCTGGTCAACAAGGTGCTGACGCCCTACATGTTCGCCGCGATGAAGCGGCTGGAGCAGGGCGACGACAAGGAGAAGATCGACGAAGCCGCGCGTGCGTTCGGCATGCCGATGGGGCCGATCGAACTCGCCGACAACGTCGGCCTGGACATCTGTGCCCATGTCGCAAAAATTCTCGGCCAGACAAGTGAAGGTTCCAGGCTTGATCGTCTCGTCGCCTCCGGCCGCCTCGGCAAGAAGACGGGCGAAGGCTTCTACGTCTGGAAGGACGGCAAGCCCGTGAAATCCGACAAGAAATATTCGAAGGCAGAACTCGAATTGCTTGGACGCGAACTCGTAGCGCCCATGATCGATGAAGCCCAAAAATCGCTCGACGATGGCGTGGTCGAAACTGCCGATCTCGTCGATGCCGGAATGATTTTCGGCACCGGCTTCGCACCCTTCCGCGGTGGGCCGCTCCACTACAAGAACAGTCTCGCCGCGAAAAATCCTGGACCCGCGGCCCAAGCCGCCGCGGCGGAGTAAAGATTTTCCTCTCCCCTTGGGAAGAGGGTTGGGGTGTGGAGATGGGCAACCGCAAGGCGTTGCTCGGAATTGCACCCCCCCACCCACACCCGGCGCTCCGCGCCGACCTCTCCCAAGGGGGAGAGGCGAGTCAGAAATACGATGGGCTCAGTCCCCACGGAGGAATTGATGGCACGAGAACTTCGGCGCGTTGCGGTGATTGGCGGCGTCCGCATCCCTTTCTGCCGCTCAAACACGCTTTAC
>JBEVLH010000018.1:0-7298 GCA_040509255.1 Hyphomicrobium sp.
TTCGTGCACAGCGCCGTCCAGGTGAAAATCGGCATCCGCATCATCGTCATGCCGGGGCAACGCAGTTTCACGATCGTCGCGATCAGGTTGACGCCCGACAACAGCGTGCCGACACCCGCGACCTGCAGCGCCCATATGTAGTAATCGACCCCGACATCCGGACTGTACGCATAATTCGACAGCGGCGGATACGCGAGCCAGCCGGTACGCGCGAACTCACCGACGAACAGCGACGCCATGACGAGCACAGCGCCCGCGACCGTCATCCAGAAGCTGAAGTTGTTGAGGAACGGAAACGCGACGTCACGCGCACCGATTTGCAGCGGCACGACATAGTTCATCAAGCCCGTCACCAGCGGCATCGCCACGAAAAAGATCATGATCACCCCGTGTGCGGTGAAGATCTGATCGAAGTGGCTCGCCGGCAGGTAGCCTTCGTTGCCGTTGAACGCGATCGCCTGCTGCGCGCGCATCATGATCGCATCGGCAAAGCCGCGCAGAAGCATAATGATGCCAAGAATGATGTACATCACGCCGATTCGCTTGTGATCGACGCTCGTGAACCACTCGTGCCAGAGATAGCCCCACAGCTTGAAGTACGTGATCGCCCCGAGAACCACCGCGGCGCCGATCAGCACGCCAATGAACGTCACGATCAGGATCGGCTCATGGATCGGCAGCGATTCGAGCGTCAGCCGGCCGAATATCGCTTTCTGCAGATCAAAATTTTCGAACATCTCTGGAATTCGTCCCGGTCAGAAGTTTGACGGCTCAGGAGTTGGACGGCTTTGGCGCGAAAGATTGGAACATTGCGGGCTGCGGCAGCCCGAAGCCGACGAATGGCGTTGCACCTGCCGGCGTCGCCGTCTCGGCTGAACTCACGTCCATGCCCATCGGAGCACTCGTCGTGCATACGCTCGCGACGTAGGATTTCTTCACCAGCGGATCGGAACCGCGGCGGGAATACTTGTCGTATTCGATCGACTGCACGTTATAGGCGCCGGCCAACCCGAGACCGCCCTTGGCATCGATAGCCGCCATTTCGTGCATGCACATCTTGCCCGGCTGCACGCACATATTGAGGATGAGGTTGAAAAGCTGCGGATCGACGCTCGCATACTTTTTCACCGGCACCGCCTCACTCGGCTTTTCGAGTTCGAGATATTCCGTCCGGCCGAGATTGCCGCCACCAGACGCCTTGAGGTCCGACACCCACTTGTCGAACCCGGCATCATCGAGCCCCAGGAATTCGAACTTCATCTTCGAAAAGCCGTCGCCGCTGTAGTTCGCCGAAAATCCCTTGTACGTGCCGGGCTTGTTGATGACGGCGTGAAGCTGCGTCTGCATGCCGGGCATGGCGTAGATCATGCCGGCAAGCGCCGGGACATAGAAAGCGTTCATCACCGACGACGCCGAAATCTCGATATCGAGTGGTCGCCCGACCGGAGCCGCCATCTCGTTGACTGTGGCGACGCCTTGCTCGGGATAGATGAACAGCCACTTCCAATCGAGAGCGACCGCCTGGACTTTGAGCGACTTCGTACCCTGCGCCACGGGCTGGCCGGGTCCGGTGCGATTGATGGGCCGGTAGGGATCAAGCATGTGCGTCGCCATCCACGTCACGGCGCCAAGGCAAATGATGATCAAAAGCGGAGCCGACCAGATGATCAGCTCGAGATGGGTTGAATGCGACCAGTTCGGCTCGTAATGGGCCTCGGTGTTTGACTCCCGGAAATGCCAGGCGAACCAGACCGTCAGCGCCATCACCGGAATGATGATGAGCAGCATCAGCACGGTCGAGATGATGACGAGGTCGCGCTGCTGCACGGCGACGTCGCCGGCGGGGTGCAGAACAACGGCATTGCAGCCGCCCAGAAAGGCGAGAAGCGGTAGCAGTGCGATCATTCGGAAACGTTTCAAGGCAGTTCGCGTCCCATCGACAGAGCTTCCCTTGTTCTCCGCTAAACTCGCGCTCAATCAAGCAACATTGGACAATTTGCCCAACGCCAGTTGGCCGCAGGATAACTCCGGCCAGGGAAACATCCCGGGGAAAGCTTTCAATGGGCGCGGGCAGGTGTCAGAACTCTCCCAAATTACATCCGATTTGGATGAATTCCGACAGCTTTTTTTGATTTCGAGCGGGCAGCTGCGCAGGGCCGTACAAGTCTCTGCTCCCGCCCATTTGCGGGAACGTCAGACGCGAAGCGGCTGATGACTGTCCAAACCGTGAATTCGGCGAGCGTGAAAGCAGTGCGAAGCGGAGATTAATTCTCCTTCGCGCGGCCTGTTGCCTTCTTGAGCGCGAGGTCACGCTCGCGTTCACGAAATTCCGGATGCTTCGAAACCGACGTCCGAAGCGCCCTCCAGCCGGCAAGCAGCCGCTCCATAAGCGAAACGTCTTCGTCGCTCACGACCCCCGGCCGGGCCTGCGAGGCGACCTTTAAATCACTCGCCTGCCGTTCGATTTCGGCAATCTGCTTCTCGGATTCCGCAAGCTTTTTGTCGATTTCTGACATGACGAAAGCGCTCCTTGCAGGTGGCTGATAGACCAACTGCCAAAAGCGCTTCCCGGTTGCTTGTCAAAAATCTGAAGGATTTGCGGGAGTCCGCAGCCGCGCCAGCTTAGGCCGCCCGCCCGGACAGCCGCTTCAACTCGGTGACGAGCGTATCGGCCCTCCGCTTCGAGGTGTCGTCCTTCGCGGACGCAAGCTCGGCTTCCGCCGTTTTGAGTTCATCCGCGATCGTCGCGGCAGACAATTCTTCAACGTCGTAGGCGCGCTCTGCGAGCACGGTCAGACGGGACGGATCGACTTCCGCGAACCCCGATTTGACGAACAGCCGCTTGTGCACGCTGCCCGCCGTGACGTCCAGCACACCCGGGCGCAGCGTCGAGATGACCGGTGCATGACCGGCGAGAACCGCAAAATCACCGTCGTCGCCCGGCACTACGACCTGGTCGGCATCAATTGCCAACAACACCCGCTCGGGCGAGACGAGTTCAAACCTGAATGTGCCTGCCATGGTATTTCCGACCCTTCGAGCGTCTGGCGCGCTTTGTTTTACGGCGTTTTCTACGCCTGACGAGGTTCTTCCGCGCCGTTTTCGTCGGCGCCGGCCTTAGCTCTCACCTCTTCGGGTGTCTGCAGTTTTGTGCCGCAGAACGGGCAGAAGAAGAGCGGATGATCGACAAGCCCCGGCTCGTCCTCCTCGAGATCGACGAGACCGACGGTCATGTAGATGACTTCGTCGGGCCCGACGGTGATCAGGGGCTCAAAGTCGCCGCCTTCAAGAGCCTCTTTCAGCTCTTCGCAGCAGCTTCCAAACGTCTTCCCGGCTTCCGCCATGAACTTCTCTCCTGGCGGCGGCTTCGGACGGACTTGCCGCTCGAAAACGCTCCGCCTCGTTATGCTGCTTCCGCGAGCTTTTCTGCCTTCGCGATCGCTTCGTCGATCGTACCGACCATATAGAACGCCGGCTCCGGAAGGTGATCGTACTCACCGTCGCAGAGGCCTTTGAACGCTTTGATGGTGTCCGCGAGCGGCACGAGCTTGCCGGGCGAGCCGGTAAACACCTCCGCGACGTGGAACGGCTGCGACATGAAACGCTCGATCTTGCGAGCGCGCGCGACCGTCAGCTTGTCCTCTTCCGAAAGCTCGTCCATGCCAAGGATGGCGATGATATCTTGCAGAGACTTGTATTTCTGCAGGATCTCCTGGACCCGGCGCGCGATGGCGTAGTGCTCTTCGCCGACGACGCGCGGATCCAGCATGCGTGAGGTGGAATCGAGCGGATCGACCGCCGGATAAATGCCCTTTTCGGCAATCGAGCGCGATAGAACGGTCGTTGCATCAAGATGCGCGAACGATGCCGCGGGCGCCGGATCGGTCAAGTCGTCGGCCGGCACGTAAATCGCCTGCACCGACGTGATCGAACCCTTCTGCGTCGTCGTGATGCGTTCCTGAAGGGCGCCCATGTCGGTCGCGAGCGTCGGCTGATAACCCACGGCCGAAGGAATACGGCCGAGAAGCGCCGACACTTCCGAGCCCGCCTGCGTAAAGCGGAAGATGTTGTCGACGAAGAACAGCACGTCCTGGCCCTGATCGCGGAAGTGTTCCGCGACCGTCAGCCCGGACAGGGCGACGCGAGCACGCGCACCCGGCGGTTCGTTCATCTGACCGTAAACGAGCGCGCACTTGGAACCCGCCGACGAACCGTTGTTCTTCTTCGGGTCCTTGTTCACGTTGGACTCGATCATTTCGTAATAGAGGTCGTTGCCTTCACGCGTGCGCTCGCCGACGCCCGCGAACACCGAGTATCCGCCGTGCGCCTTGGCGATGTTGTTGATCAATTCCATGATCAGAACCGTCTTGCCGACGCCCGCGCCGCCGAACAGGCCGATCTTTCCGCCCTTTGCGTAAGGCGCAAGCAGGTCGACAACCTTGATGCCGGTGACCAGAATCTGCGCTTCCGTCGCCTGATCTTCGAATGTCGGCGCTGGCTGATGGATGGCGCGCACTGCGTTCGTCTTGATCGGGCCAGCTTCGTCCACCGGCTCGCCGATGACGTTCATGATGCGCCCAAGCGTCTCGTCGCCGACCGGAACCGAAATCGGCGATCCCATATCGATGACTTCCTGGCCACGAACCAGGCCTTCGGTCGAGTCCATCGCAATCGTGCGGACGGTGTTCTCGCCGAGATGCTGCGCGACCTCAAGGACGAGGCGCTGGCCGTTGTTGGTCGTCTCCAGTGCGTTCAGAATTTCCGGCAGCCCGCTGTCGAAATGCACGTCCACGACGGCACCCGTCACCTGGTGAATCTTCCCTACGTTTTTAGCCATCTTTTTTTATCTCCAACGGAATGTGATCAGGCGACGGACAGCGTCACCGGGATATTGTTGCGCGTCGCCTTGGAATAAGGGCAGATTTGATGGGCGTCTTCGATGAGTGCCTGGAGCTTGTCTTTGTCTGCGCCCGGAATTGCGAGCGTCAGATTCGCCTTGAGCCCAAAGCTTGTCGCATCCTTGTCGAGTTCGACTTCGCACGTGACCTTTGCCGCCTGACCATCAAGTCCGTGCTTCTTGGCAAGAAGCAGGACCGCTTGCCCGAAGCAGGACGACCAGCCGAGTGCAAACAGCTGTTCCGGGTTGTGGCCTTCGCCTGACCCGCCCAAGTCCTTCGGCAGCGCCATAGCGAGTGCGAGCTTCCCGTCTTCGAGAACCGCGCGGCCATCCCGGCCGCCCTTCGTCGTCGCACGCGTTACATAAGCCATGGTCCCGCCTCTCGATTAAATCGCTTCCGCGCCGGAAATGATCTCGATCAATTCCTTCGTGATGTTGGCCTGACGCTGACGGTTGTACTTGATCGTCAGCTTGTTGATCATGTCGCCGGCATTGCGAGTGGCGTTGTCCATGGCCGACATCTGCGCGCCGTAGAACGACGCCGAATTCTCGAGCAGCCCGCGGAAGATCTGCGTCGAAATGTTTCGCGACAGCAGAAAGCCGAGAACCTCTTCCTCGCTCGGCTCGTATTCGTAGACCGCGCCCGAACCTTTGGCCGCTTCGCCCGCCGTCTGGTCGACCGTGGCCGGGATAAGCTGCAGCGCTGTCGGCTTCTGCGCGATGACGGATTTGAACTCGGAGAAGTAGAGCGTGGCGACGTCGAACTCGCCGGCTTCGAACATCTCGAGCACGCGGTTCGCGACCCCCTCGGCATGCTCGAACGTCAGCTGGCGTACGCCCTGGAAATCCTTGCGCTGCACAATGTTGCGGCCGAAATCACGGCGAAGGTTGTCGGCACCCTTGCGGCCGACCGTCATGATTTTCACGGTCTTGCCGGCCGCCAGCAACCGCTGTGCATCCGAACGCGCGAGCTTTGCGATGTTGGAGTTGAAGCCGCCGCAAAGGCCGCGTTCGCCCGTCATCACGATCAGCAGGTGAACCTGATCCTTGCCGGTCCCGACGAGCAACGGCGAGGCGCCGGTCTTGTCGGCAACCTTGGACGCGAGGCTGCCGAGCACCGATGCCATCCGCTCGGCGTAAGGGCGCGCCGCCTGAGCCGCTTCCTGGGCCCGGCGCAACTTCGCCGCCGCCACCATCTGCATCGCCTTCGTGATCTTCCGCGTCGCCTTCACTGAGGCAATGCGGTTGCGCATTTCTTTAAGGCTGGCCATCTGCCTGCTCTTCTTTCATCTCACTCTGTCATCCCGACCGAAGCGCATCTGCGCGAAGAGCCGGACCCAGAGCAGCTATCCCAGTGGAAACTGGGTCCCGGATCGGCCTGCGGGCCGTCCGGGATGACACCGTGTCTTAAGCAGCGAAACCCTTGGCGAACTTGTCGAGGTACTCGACGAGCTTCTTTTCAGAGTCGCCCGACAGCGCCTTTTCCTTGGCAATCGTCTCGAGCAGCGTCTTGTCCGAACGAAGCCCGGCGAGCAGGCCCTGCTCGAACTTGCCGACCGCCGAGACCGGAATGCCGTCGAGATAGCCGCGCGTGCCGGCGAAAATCACCGCAACCTGCTCTTCCATCTTGAGCGGCGAGAACTGCGGCTGCTTCAGAAGCTCGGTCAGACGTGCGCCGCGTGCCAGCAGCTTCTGCGTCGCCGCATCGAGGTCCGAACCGAACTGGGCGAAGGCCGCCATTTCGCGATACTGCGCAAGCTCGCCTTTGATCTTGCCCGCGACCTGCTTCATCGCCTTCGTCTGTGCCGACGATCCGACGCGCGACACCGAAAGACCGACGTTCACGGCAGGACGGACGCCCTGATAGAAGAGATCCGATTCAAGGAAGATCTGGCCGTCGGTGATCGAAATGACGTTCGTCGGAATATAAGCCGACACGTCATTGGCCTGCGTTTCGATGACGGGCAGCGCCGTCAGCGAGCCGTTTCCGGCCTTATCGCCGAGCTTGGCGGCGCGTTCGAGCAAACGGGAGTGGAGGTAGAACACGTCGCCCGGATAGGCTTCGCGACCCGGCGGGCGGCGGAGCAGAAGCGACATCTGCCGGTAAGCGACGGCCTGCTTGGAAAGGTCGTCATAGGCGATCACGGCATGCATGCCATTGTCGCGGAAGTATTCGCCCATCGTGCAGCCCGTGAACGGAGCGAGGTACTGCATGGGCGCCGGATCGGACGCGGTGGCCGCGACGACGATCGAGTATTCCAGCGCTCCGCGCTCTTCCAGAACCTTGACGAACTGCGCGACCGTCGAGCGCTTCTGGCCGACAGCGACGTAAACGCAATAGAGCTTGGCGCCTTCGTCCGTGCCGGCGTTGAGTGGCTTCTGATTGAGGAAGGTGTCGAGA
>JBEVLH010000019.1:0-4985 GCA_040509255.1 Hyphomicrobium sp.
TGCGGACGCCGTCTGGGTGGCGCTCGCAGACGGCGCAGAGGCCGCGCGCGGATTGGAATCCCGGTCGGTGTAGCGCTGATAGCTGCTGCCGTCGGAAAGCGTGTGAGTGGAGAACTGCTGCCACGTCACGGTAACCCGCGTTCCAATCGGGATGCGCGGGTAAAGGTCGAGCACGTCTTCATTTGTCATGCGGATGCAGCCGTGCGAGACGGCCTGACCGATGGTCCAGGGCGCGTCGGTACCGTGGATGCGGTAAGCGCTGGAACCGAGATACATGGCGCGAATGCCAAGCGGATTCATCGGATGGCCGCCGGGTACCCAACGCGGAAGGCGCGGGTTGTTGCGGACCATGTCCGGCGTTGGAGTCCACGGCGGGTTGACGCGCTTGGAGGTTACGCTCGTGACGCCCTGCCAGCGGGCTTCGCCCGTCGGAATGGCAACCGGATAGGTCAAAGCTTCACCAGGCTTGGTGATCCAGTACAGCCGTCGATCGGAGAACGAGACGATGACCTGGCCGGGCTTATATTTCGGGTCGAACGATACGACACTGCGACTGCCGCCGTACTCAGGGCTGCCACCCCACAGGAAATCGACGAGATCTTCGGCTTTGGCCGAAGACGCGGATGCTAGCGCACCAGCCGTAACGAGGGCGGCGAGGGCTAATCCGCTAAGACGTCGTGGCAGGCTCATCGGGGGCTGCTCCATTTGGTAAACAACAATTCCTCACGCGCAGAACGAGGGGTCATCCTGTGCTTTCGAAGGTGAAGAGCCGGTATAGTTCAGGACTGTTTTCGTCGGCAGAGCAGGGAAGTCACAGTGCATAAAGGATTGTGCTCGACGCACTGACTTTCCAGTAGTTTTCGAAAATTTCGGGCTTCGTGTTGCGGTTCGATGACGGACTGATCGATGTTCGTTCTTTGTCTGAACCAGCTTGACGAATTCGGCGGTCGGAACTAGAACAAATATAGAACATTCTGAGACGTGGAGCCGGCTGTTTTGCTCTACGCCGTCCTTAACCATGAGGTTCCTTTGGATAAGGGATTTCGATCCGACGTGACCGATCCGCCATCGGCTTCCGTGAAGGATGCCGTCATCGCTGGGCTGCGTTCGCGCATTCTCAGTCTCGAACGGCATGCCCCACGGCGGGGGCCATGGGAGGGTGCGCAGGAGGCGCCGACGGCGGCAAGCGGGGGTGTTCGCACTAGTTCGCGCCGACCGCGCTGGGAGCTTGGATACCCCGCCGGCGACGCGCTTTTGCCCGCAGGTCTCGAACCGAATGCCCTGCATGAAATCAAGGGCGCCGCTTCCGCTCATCATGGCGCGTCGGCAGCGGACTGGATGGCCGGCATCGGCTTTGCCGCCCGTCTTGCCGTCCGCCGGATCGAGGGGATGGCGGGGACGTCGCGGGACACAAACGCGCAACCCTGGATCCTATGGTGCTGGCCACGATCCCTCGCAGCCGAATTCGGTTCGCCGTCGGCGGCAGGATTTGCCAGGCTCGGCCTCGATCCGTCGCGCCTTCTCATTGTCGAGACGGGGCGCGCGAGCGAAGCGCTCAATGCCATCGAGGAAGGTCTGAGGTCGCAGAGCGTGGCCATCGTCCTCGGCGCCATCGAGGAAGCAGAGCTGACGCCCGCCCGCCGCCTTAGCCTCGCCGCCGCAGAAGCGACGACGCCGTGCCTGCTCGTTACGCATCCGGCTTCAGAGCCGGCGGCGGCAACGGCGACGCGATGGCGCATCAGGCGCGAGACGAGCGCGCCCCATCCCTTCGATGCCGTAGCGCCTGGGGCCGCGCGGTTCTCGGTTGCCTTGGAACGTTGCAGAGCGCGACCCGAAAGTGCCGCTCAGCCCGCCATGCTTGTGGAGTGGAGTGATGAAACGCATCGTTTCGATCTGGCTTCCGTCGTGGCCGATCTTCCGGCTCAAGCGCGCGGAGCCAACAGCGGTGCCTTCGGGCCGGCCGCTCGCCCTTATTGAAAGCGGCGCGCATGGGGTAGCGATCACGGCGGTCAACGGTGAAGCGGGGCGTCTCGGCATTGAGGTCGGCATTTCGCTCACCGATGCGCGGGCGGCACATCCCGATCTCGTGTCGCGGCCGGCGGAGCCCGAAAAGGACCGTATCGCGCTTCTGAAGCTGGGGCGCTGGGCCGGCCGGTACGGTCCGAACCGGCACGTCGACGGCACGGACGGGCTGTGGATTGATATTACGGGCGTGGGGCATCTTTTCGGGGGCGAAGAAGAGCTTCTCGACGACATGGCGCGCCGCCTGCAATCGTTCGGCGTTGCCGTGCAGATCGGCTTGGCCGATACGCTCGGCGCGGCCCATGCGCTCGCCCGGTTTGGCTGTCCGCCCGATGCAGCCTGGGTGATGGCTCCTGCTGGCGAGACGCGAGCGGCGATCGGTTCACTGCCGGTCGAGGCGCTGCGGCTTGACGCATCGCGTGTGCTTTTGCTGAAGCGGCTTGGACTTCGGCAGATCGCTCAGCTCTATGACATTCCACGCGACAGCCTGGCGCGGCGGTTTCGGGCGTCTGATGCTGCGTCTGCCGTTCTCATGCGGCTCGATCAGGCGTTGGGCGTCGAGGAAGAGCCGCGCCGGCCGATGCAGGCGCCGCCGGTTCTTTCCGTGGCGCGGGCTTTCGCCGAACCGCTGGTTTCGTCGGAAGCCTTGGAGGCTTTTGCAGGCGAGCTGGCGGTCGAACTGGCTGAAGCGTTGGCCGCAAAGGATCTCGGCGCCCGGCTTCTGCGCCTGACATTCTATCGCGCCGACGGAACGGCTGGGGCGGTCGCGGCGGCGATGAGCACGCCGTCGCATGATGCGCGCCACATCATGGGGCTTCTCAAGGAGAAGTTTTCAAACATCGACGCGGGGTTTGGTGTCGATCTCTTGAGGCTTGATGCCGTCCGGGCGGGCAAGCGCGAAGCGACGCAGAAGCGTTTCACGGCTGGGCAAAGCTCGGCGTTTCGCGCTCCGTCGGAGCTTGTCGACCGGCTCGTCAACCGCTTGGGGCGGGATGCGATTACCGTGCTGCGCTTCAACGGCAGCCATATTCCCGAGCGCGCGGAGAGGCATGTGCCGGCGCTGGAGGCGCTGGCTGCGGAAGGTTCCGCACGCGTTTCATCTTATGCGCCGCCGTGGCCTTATCCGAAGCGGCCGGATCGGCCAGCGTTCCTGCTGGCGCGGCCCGAGCCCATCGACGTGACGGCGGGTGTGCCGGCCGATCCGCCGAAGAGTTTCATCTGGCGGCGGGTTGAGCGGCGGGTGGTGCGAGCCGAAGGACCAGAACGGATAGCAACCGAGTGGTGGCTCACCCTCTATCTCGACGAGGGGCAGAAGAAGCCGCGTCCGCGCGACTATTACCGGATCGAGGACCAGCAAGGCGCGATGTACTGGGTGTTCCGGCACGGCCTTTACGACGGTGACGAAGTAGCCGAGCGGCCGTCGTGGTTCTTGCACGGGCTTTTTGCGTGATGGCGAAGACGATGGTGCGCTACGCCGAACTGCAGGTGACGACGAACTTCTCATTCCTGCGCGGGGCGTCGGATGCCAACGATCTCGTCGTGCAAGCGAAGGCTTTGGGGCTTTCGGCGATCGCGGTGACGGATCGCAATTCACTTGCGGGTGTCGTGCGCGCGCATGTGGCGGCGAAGCCGAGCGAGACTGAGGCCGGTCTGCGGCTCGTGATCGGCGTGCGGCTCGATCTCGAAGATGCGCCGAGCCTGCTGGTTTATCCGACCGACCGTGCCGCTTACGGGCGATTGTGCCGTTTGTTGTCGGAGGGGCAGCTGCGCGCCGACAAAAGCAAATGCACGCTTTACCTTGCCGACGTTGCGGCCCAAGCGGAGGGACAGATTTTCATCGCGTTGCCGCCGGATGATTGGGATTGGCGCGAGGTGAAAGAGCCGCAACTTTCGTCGCGCGCCAAGGAAAGCGCGAAGATTCTGCGATTTCCCCCTCCCCGTTCTTCCCCGGGAGACGGTCAGGGTGACGGGCTGAAACAAGTGACGGAGCCAGCGACTGCCCCTCAGCACAACCCTCTTGCAGCGAGCGGGGAGAAAGAGAGGTTGGACCTATCGTTGCAGCGGATAAGAGCAGCGGTGGGTGCTTCGCCGCTCTATCTTGCGGCGTCTCATATCTATCGCGGCGATGATCGGGCGCGGATCGCGGCGTTGGCCACGCTGGGTGAACGGTGCGGCACGCCGATCGTCGCGACAAACGACGTGCTCTATCATCATCCCGACTGCCGGCCGCTGCAGGATGTCGTCACCTGCATTCGCGAGAAGACGACGCTGCGTGAGGCTGGTCTTCGGCTCGAAGCCAATGCCGAGCGGCACATCAAGAGCCCGGAAGAGATGGCTGAGTTGTTTCGGGGTCATGAAGGAGCGCTCGAGCGCACGCTCGATATCGTCGACGCCTGCACGTTCTCGCTCGATGATCTTCGATACGAATATCCGGACGAGCCGGTGCCGCCAGGCAAGACGCCTCAAGAGCATCTTGCTGATCTCTCCTGGAAAGGGGCCGAGACTTACTTCCCCGAGGGGATCCCGCAAAAGGTCGGCGAGAGCCTCGAGAAAGAACTGGCGCTCATAGGGGAACTCAATTTCGCTCCCTACTTTCTCACGGTGCATGACATTGTCGCCTTCGCGCGCTCGAAAGACATTCTTTGTCAGGGGCGGGGATCAGCGGCGAATTCGGTTGTCTGCTACTGCCTCGGGATCACGGCAGTCAATCCGATCGAGGTCGATCTGCTGTTCGAGCGGTTCATCTCGTCGGCGCGTCTAGAGCCGCCGGACATCGACGTTGATTTCGAGCATGAGCGGCGCGAAGAGGTCATTCAATGGATCTACAAGCGCTATGGCCGCCATCGCGCGGGGCTGGCGGCGACCGTCATTTCCTATCGCTCGCGTTCGGCCGTGCGCGACGTCGGCAAAGTATTCGGGCTTTCGGAAGATACGATCTCGGCGCTCGCCGGGATGGTGTGGGG
>JBEVLH010000020.1:0-6550 GCA_040509255.1 Hyphomicrobium sp.
TTCCGCGCGCTCGGGCGGCATCTCGAAACGGGCGCGCTCGACGAATTGACGCTGACAACGAATGGCAGCCAGCTCGAGAAATATGCCGGTGAGCTTTACGGTGCGGGTGTGCGGCGGATCAACGTCTCGCTCGACACGCTCGATCCGGAAAAATTCAAGGCGGTGACGCGGTGGGGCGACCTTTCAACCGTGCTTCGCGGCGTCGATGCGGCGGAGGCGGCCGGCATCAAAGTGAAGTTCAATGCTGTCGCGCTCAAAGGCATCAACGAGGACGAGATCGAGCATTTGATCCGTTTCGCGCATAGCCGCGGCGCGGACCTGACGCTGATCGAGACGATGCCGCTCGGCGATATCGGCGAGGACCGGACCGATCAATATCTGCCGCTTTCGATCGTGCGCGCGCGCCTTTTGGACCGGCTGACGCTCGAAGACATTCCCTATCGAACGGGCGGCCCGGCGCGCTACGTCACGGTAAAGGAGACCGGCGGCCGTCTCGGTTTCATCACGCCGCTGACGCATAATTTCTGCGAAAGCTGCAACCGCGTGCGCGTGACGTGCACCGGTCAGCTCTACATGTGCCTCGGCCAGGACGACGACGCCGACTTGCGCGCGCCGCTCCGGGCGTCCGAGGACGATGGGTTGCTCGATGCCGCTATTGTGGAAGCGATCTCGCGCAAGCCGAAGGGCCATGACTTCGTCATCGACCGGCGCACGAAAAAGCCGGCTGTCAGCCGCCATATGAGCGTGACGGGCGGGTGATCGCTTGAGCGCGTTGGACGGGGTCGGCCTTCGCTGGCCGCCTCGGAGGGCGGCTATGATGTGGCCGCTATGCTAGCCGTTACGCCAGAACGCTTCGAACAACCTGCTTGATCTGATCGAGTGTGAACGGCTTCGATATCGAGAGCAGCTGCCGTGCCCTCAAACGCGCGGCGCGTTCGAGCTGATCGGTGAATCCCGACATCAGGACCACGGCAAGAGCGGGCTTCATCGCCAATGCCTGTTCGGCGAGGCTTATGCCGTCGAGCTGGGGCATGTCGACGTCGGTGATCAGGATGTCGAAATCGACCCGGCCGGCGTTCAATGAGTCAAGCGCTTCAAGGCCGTCCTGCGTGACGTGAACCGAGTGGCCCTCGGATGTCAGGGCGCGGCGCACGAGATCGCGCACGGCGGCATCGTCGTCTGCAAGCAGGATCGTCGCCATCAAGCCGCCCTCGCCTCCCTCGAACCGGTGTTGCAGCTCTAATCGACGAGACGCCCCACGAAAGGCAACTCGCGATAGCGGTGCGCGACATCCATGCCGTAGCCGACAACGAACACGTCTGGGCATTCGAAAGCACAGTAGTCCGGTTCGATCGATACGGCGCGAGGGGCCTTCTTGTCGAGCAGAACGCACGTTTCGATCGTGCTGGCGCCCCGGGCAGAGATCAGGTCCTTGGCGAAGGCCAGGGTGCGGCCGGAATCGAGCACGTCATCGATCAGGATGACGTGGCGCTTCTCCACATCGAGGTCGAGATCGCGCAAGATGGAAACCTGACCTGAAGACACACGGCTTTTCCGGTAACTGGACAATGTCAAGAAATCGACTTCGGGTGCGAGCCCGGCAGTATGCAGTGCCCGGATCAGGTCGGCGGCGAACACGAAGCTGCCTTTGAGAATTGGCACGACCAGGAGGTTTTTTGGCGAAGCCGCCGCGATTTCGGAGGCGAGCACCTGGAGGCGGTCGTGGATATCCCCGGCGGAGAAAATGGTTTCGATCGTTGGATTGGTGTTTGAATCGCGCATATCATCGTCCTGCAAACTGCGGCGGGCGGACCAGGGGAAGCCTCAAGCTTCCTGTGTACACGACCGCGCCACAATCGTAATCGATTGATCATTGTGTCTTCGACGTGTCTATAGGCACAGGGACCTCAGGACGAGCCAGAATATCCACTGCCAAGGCTAATTCCTCTTGATTCGCTTGACGAATGTCGGACTGAAATACGAGGGCGGCCCGGATGTGCTGACGGACGTCACGTTCCATTTGCGACCCGGCTCCTTCCACTTCCTGCACGGAGAATCCGGAGCGGGAAAAACGTCGCTTCTGCGGATGATGTTCATGTCGCTCCATCCTTCGCGGGGCGAAATCCGAATGTTCAGCGAGGACGTGACGAAGGTTAAGCCGCAGAAGCGCGCGCAGATGCGGCGGCGAATTGGAATCGTCTTTCAGGATTTCCGCCTCCTCGACCATCTGACGGTCTGGGAGAACGTCGCCTTGCCGCTTCAGGTCATCGGCAAAAAGCCCTCGGACTACAGGGAAGACGTGACCGACCTGCTCCAATGGGTGGGCCTCGGCGACCGGATGTATGTTAACCCCTCCGTGCTGTCGGGTGGCGAAAAGCAGCGGGCAGCGATCGCGCGGGCGGTCATCGGTAAGCCCGAAGTGCTGCTTGCGGACGAACCGACCGGCAACGTCGACCCGCAAATGGCGCGGCGTCTGCTGCGGCTGTTCGTCGAACTCAACCGGCTTGGCACCTCCGTGGTGATTGCGACCCACGACCATCAACTCATGCGGCAGTTCAAGGCGCCGCGCATCGAGGTGCACAGGGGCCATGTCCGGATCATCTAGCCGCTTCACCGGACGAGCCGAGCCAGCGATGCCGCTGCCGGGTTACGATCCGTATGACGATCCGGTGACGGCCGTTTCTGCGCGAACGTCGGGGCACGCCCTTTACGGCAACGAGCCCGCCATCACGACCGATGACCCCCAACGCGATCTCAAGGCGCCAGTACGCGACCGCGACCGCGCCCGCAAAATGAAGGTGACGGCGCCGGTCGTGCCGCCGGGCTCGGTGACGGGTCGCTCGCTGACGCTCGTCATCGCGATCATGTGCTTTCTCGCCTGCCTGACGGCGGGTGCGGTGTGGATGATCAAGGAATCATCCGACGCCTGGCTCAGCGATATCGCGAGCGAGGTGACGGTGCAGGTCACCCCGCCAGAAAGCGGCGACGTCGAGCAGGCGGTTACGGACGTCGTGGCGTTTCTGCAAAAGCAGCCGGGCATTTCCAACGTCAATCCTTTGAGCCTCGATCAGTCGGCGGCACTTCTGCAGCCCTGGCTCGGCTCGGCCGAGGCGTTGAAATCGCTGCCGGTGCCGCGCCTGATCGCGGTTGAGGTCGACCGCACCAATCCGCCGGATCTCGCGCGGATCAGCGCGTCGCTCGAAAAGGATTTCAAGGGCGCCTCGCTCGACGATCACCGGCGCTGGCAACAGCAGATCCGCGCGGTGACGCGCTCGTTCGCCTTGGGCGGCATCGCCATTCTTGCCCTCGTCGCCGCCGCCACGACCGCCATTATCGTGTCGGCGACGCGCAGCGCGATGGCATCCAACCGCGAGATCGTCGAGGTGCTGCATTTCGTGGGCGCCACGGACAAATTCATTTCGCGCGAGTTCGAGAAGCATTTCCTGCGGCTCGGGATCAAAGCCGGGATCGTCGGCGCGGCATTCGCAATGCTGGTTTTCATGAGCATGCCGGCCATCACCGAATTGCTCGGGGGCGGGGCGGTCAGTACGGTCGAGATGCAGCGGTTGATCGGCACCGGGGCTCTCGACGCACTCGGTTATGTCATATTGGGATTTGTCGTCGTCACAATTGCAGGGCTGTGCATGGTGACGTCGCGCATGGGCGTCTATCGCATCTTGAACGGCAAGCACTAACTGCTAGCCTGGGCCGAACGACAGGGGGCTGTCCGATTCGTCTGTAATTTTGTCCGGCATGGCATCCCGTCTCGCGTGCGAAGAGGCTGCTTGCCGGGTTGAGATCAGCTAGACTTCGACTGCGGCCCATTTCCTACAGACGGCGACTTCGAACGCGCATTCAACGATGAAAACGATCACCAAAGCGCTCGTTCTGATGCTGGCGTTCGGCGCGGCCGCGCTGGCGTTCGGATTTGTCCTGTTTGCCGTTTCGGTGACACGCGACGACGCGGCGGGTTGGGACAAGGCCGACGGGATCGTAGTGCTGACCGGCGGCGACAATCGCATCGAGGCCGGCGCCAAGCTCATGAGCGAACAACGCGCCAAGCGGATGCTGATTTCGGGCGTCAATCGCAAGGTCAGCCGCGAGGAAATGCAACGCCTCGTCAGCGTCGACAAGCGCATCTTCAACTGCTGCGTCGATCTCGGATACGAAGCACTGGACACAGTCGGCAATGCGGACGAGACGCGAACGTGGGCTACCACGAACGGCTACACGAGATTGATCATCGTAACCTCGCGGTACCACATGCCGCGCAGCCTCGCCGAGCTGGCACTCGCGATGCCGGGCGTGACGCTGTTGCCCTATGCCGTGACTCCGCGCCGTTTCCCGGAGGCCGCCTGGTGGCTGCACGCGACGACGACGCGCGTGCTCTTATCGGAATATCTGAAATACCTGCCGGCGGTGGCGCGGCTCACGGCGCAGCGGATCATCGACTGGCGAGACGGCCAGTCGGTTGCGATCATGCCGGAGAAGCGCGCCGATGGCTGAACCAAAAACTGCCGGTCCCGGCCCTCTGGTCGTGATCCGATCGCTCGTCTATTTCGTCGTGTTCTACGTCGTGACGGCGCTTTACCTCGTACTCGGCTCGTGGCTGCTGATCGGGCCGCGACGATGGGCGATGAAAGGGCTTGAGGTTCACGGCCGCACGTGCGTCTGGCTGCTGCGTCTCATCTGCGGAACGAAGCTCGAGGTTCGCGGCCACGAAAATCTGCCGAAGACGGGCTGTCTCGTCATTTCCAAACATCAATCGGCGTGGGACACGTTTGGCCTCATATCGCTCTTTCGCGATCCGGCGATCGTCCTCAAAGACGAGCTCAAGTGGATCCCGTTCTACGGCTGGTTCTGCGTCAAGTTCGAGCACATCCTCGTCAAGCGCGAGAAAGCATCGGCCGCGCTCAAATCCTTGATCCGCGACGCAAGGCAGCGCATCAGCATCGACCGCGAGGTCGTGATTTTTCCGGAGGGGACGCGGACCATTCCCGGTGCGCCTCCGGACTATAAGCCCGGATACATCGCGCTTTATGAAGCGCTCGGCGTCGCGACGGTCCCGCTCGCGCTCAACTCAGGCCTGTTCTGGCCTCGGCGCAGTCTTTGGCGCTATCCGGGTACGATCGTCGTCGAATTTTTGCCGGCACTGCCACCGGGCTTGCCGCGAGCCGAATTCCGCAGCCGCATCGAAACAGAGATCGAGTCGGCGAGCGCGCGCCTGATCGAGCAGGCGGCGCAGAGTCCGTCGCCTCCACCGCTGGCGCAGATGCGAGCGGCCACGCGCGCGCACTAAGTTATCCACATGTTGCGCATTTGCTGATGTCTGGAAGTCGCATAGCGTTCGAAATCGACGCGCGAAACGCGCTTTGTTGTGCACCGCGTTCAGCGCCGTATGGCACGAATAGGGCTCCAATTGTTCAGCAACCATGGAGCCATACAATGCGTACATCTGCCCGTATGATGTGGGCCGTTCTCGCCGTTGGCGGCGCTGCTATGGCAGCCGCTCCGGCCGAAGCCAAAGACTGTTTCAAGAAGGCCGCGGAGGGCGTCGCTCTCACCGAAGGGCTCGCGCATTTCCAGGTCGATGCGGCTCTGCTGCAGTCGACAGATTGGAACATCTATTTCACGTGGGTCTCGGGCAACGGCACGCCGGGCTATTCCTTCGGTCCGCGCCACTATAAATGCAGCGCCGCAGCGATCGGCTGGTCGTGCCACGGCGAAGCGACCCTCTGCCGACTCTGAGTCGGATCTTTGATCGGACAAATGGTCGTCCGCTCGCGGTGAATTCACCATTTGCTGTCGGGCGGACGGCGGACAGTCGTTGGAAAAGCGGTTTCCCTTGTGCCGATGTTGGAGTGTTATCCTTACCGGGGATACGAGGGTGGCCAAAAGGCGAATTGGCATTCGATCGAATGGCGTAGGCCAAGGCCGCGAATTGCCACTCTGCTAACCATTACAAATGCGCTGCGATAATTTCTAATGCCCAACAGAGAATATGTTCGAGGAGTTGGGAACAATGAAAATCAGAACGGCTGTCGCGGTATTTTCTGTCGCAATGCTTTGGGCCAACGATGCATTCGCTTTCTGTTTATTCTTTTGCGGCCCGCCCAGCCCTGGTCCTTCGGCGGCGCCTGAAATCGATGGTCCTGGCAGCCTCGCGGCCGTCGCACTATTGATGAGCGTCGGCGCGATCGTCTATCGCAAGCTCAAGCAATAGCCCAACGTCAGCCTGCCTAGGGGCAGTTGCCACTGGGCTCGCCACATCTTCAGGGCCGTCTGCCTACTGCCGAAGTCAAATCGGCCGCGGGTAGGCGGCCTTCTCGTTTGTGGAAGGAGCGAACCATCTCGCCGCGAGACGCATTGATGTGCTGCCGCAGTTCAACAGCAGAGGTCCCCATGCCCGCCTATTCCAGTGCGATCATTCCAAGCCCGAACGACGATTTCCCGTTCATCGCGGTTGTGACAGACGAGGCCGGCACGATCGTCAGCGAAATTCCCGTGCGCACCGAAGCCGATGGCGCGGCGGTCATCGAAAATGCGTTGA
>JBEVLH010000021.1:0-3103 GCA_040509255.1 Hyphomicrobium sp.
CCGCACGGCATCTATCGCGGCGGCCGCGAGTGGCGCGTCGACTCCAGCCATTTCCCGATCGCCAAGACCATCACCGGCGTCGTGCTGGATCTGGACCCGGGCGCGGTGCGGACGCTGCACTGGCACCCCAATGCCGACGAGTGGCAATACATCATCGAAGGCGAGGTGAGCGTGACGCTGTTCGGCTCGCACGGCCGCTATCGGACCGAAAGGCTGGAGAAGGGCGACGTCGGCTACATCCCGCAGGGCTATGGCCATTCGATCGAGAACGTCGGCACCGAAGCGGCGCGCATCCTGCTCGGATTCAACACCGGCATCTATCAGAGCATCGACCTGTCGCAGTGGATCGCGGCCAATCCAGGCGACGTGCTCGCGACCAATTTCAATCAGCCGGCCGACGTGATTGGAAAGCTTCCGACGCGCGACGTCTTCATCACCTCAAAGGATGGCTTCGACTAAGCCTCATCCTACTGCAACCGGGCGATATCGTCTCACGTCTTCGATGCGCGCCAGGCAATCAGCGCAAGCGATAGGCATCGAAGGCGTGGGCGAGAAATACGCCGATGCTGATGAAAACGAGGAGGGCGGTGACGACCTCGATCATGATTTTCCTCCCTGCATCGTCATGCCGATCAGGGCACGCTTAAGGAATTCGCGATAGATGAGGTTCAGGATCGCTATGAACATGATCAAACCCCTCAATTTTGCTGCATGGGAAGCTATGAGCGCTTTGTTTCCGCAAGATTTCGCCACCGACAGGAATGGTTTCGTCACGGCGATCTGCGATCACGGAAGCGCGAGGGAACCCGTGCATTCGCCGCGCTGACAACGAGTTCCAAAATCAGCGCACCGCTCGCCCTCTTATCGCCATCCTGATTGACGAGACGTGCGGTTCGGGTGCCGAAGCCAAGGTTCCCCAAGGGTCCTACGTGATCGTCCGACATCAAAACGAGACAGCAACTTCCCGCCGCAGTTTCCTGCGCGCGATCGCGTCGTCCGCGAGCGTGCTTGCGCTCGGCGGATGCACCAGCATGGCCGCGACCGGATCGCGCTACGACGCGTCGGCGCTGGCGACGGAGCCGACGCTGCTGATCGCAACGACGCGCAAGCCAGTGAACGGCGGACGGACCAAGCCATGGTTCGGGCCGGAGCGTGCGGCGCGGATGACCATCGCACGCGCCAGGCTGGTGGCGCCCGAGGAAAGCCGGTTCTCGCTCGCCGCGGTCGGCATCGGCGACTGGCGCGTCGAGGCGATCGAACCGACGTCCGGCGACATCAGCGATCTGCTCGGCGCCGGCGGCGACGTGCTGATCTATGTTCACGGCTTCAAGCAGACCTTCGAGACCTCGACGCTCGACGCGGCGCAACTCGCCGACGGCATCCGTTTTCGCGGCCAGACGATTGCGTTCTCCTGGCCGTCCAAGGCCGGGTTGTTCGACTATGCCTATGATCGCGACAGCGCGATGTGGTCGCGCGACGAGTTCGAGCGCGTGCTCAACTCCGTCGTCACCAGCCCGTCAGCCGGCCGCGTACACATCGTCGCGCACAGCATGGGCACGATGCTGACGCTCGAGAGCCTTCGCCAGCTCTATGCGCGAAGTGGCGATGCCGTCGCGGACAAGATCGGCGCCGTGGTGTTCGCGTCGCCCGATATCGACATGGACATCTTTTCCTCGTCGGTCCTGCGCATGGGTCCGCTCGGCCGCAAGATCACCGTCGTCGCCGCGACCAACGACCGCGCCCTGGCGCTGTCGGGGCGACTGGCCGGCGGGATGACGCGGGTCGGCGCCGCCGAGAAGGATGCGATCGAGCGGCTCGGCGTCCGCGTCATCGATGCGTCGACGGCCGGCTGGGGCGTCATCAACCATGACCTCTTTTTGTCCAATGCCGAGGTGCGCAAGGTGATCCGGCGTTCGATCGACACGTCGGCCGCGTAAGCAGCGCGGCGCGGATCGCATGTTGTTTGGTTGCAGTTGGCGCGATTGCACGGGCCATCGCACTGACAATTTCTATTCGAACGGCTGCCGCAAAGTCTCCGCATCGCCACCGTCAATCTCGCTAAATTGAATGGACATATGTCCATCGCCGGCACGGTGGTGCCGATCTCGCCTCCAAGCGTTCGATGCGCGCATCTACAGTTTGCACGACGCCGGTCGGTTGCCGGCGCGCGATGCCGTGCGCGTTCGGTCATGAGGAAGCGGATACGCCGGCGTCAAAATTGAAAAAGAACACGGTTGATACAGTGGAGTTTGAAATAATGCGTCAAGCAACATCGCAGGCCGCGGCAGGTCCGGGCGCAAGCCGGCAACGCGGCCGGTCGCTCGCAGCAAGCATCGCTTGTGCCGTCCTGTTCGCAGGCGTCACGGCGGCGCAGGCGCAGAGCACCGGGATCGCGGCCTGTGACGATTTCCTGACCAAGTACGACGCCTGCGTGGTCGCCAAGGTCCCCGAGGCGCAGCGCGCGATGTACAAGACGCAGATCGACCAGACCCGCAAGACATGGGTCGACATGGCCAAGAACCCGTCGGTCAAGTCGAGCATGGAAGCGACCTGCAAGCAGACGCTGGATGCGACCAAGGCTTCGCTCACGGCCTATGGCTGCACGTTCTGACCGGTGAGTCAGGTCTCCTGACCTGGCCCCTGACAGAAATCGAAATCTCCGCGACGAGACGTGCGTCCTTCGGACGCCGTCGACCGTGCCTGCGATATTAACTTCTTATTAACCATATCGGCCCCAGCATGCCTCTCCATAGAGAGTCGCCACGGACCGTCGTTCGAAGGCGCAATTGATCGTTCATCTTGGGGGCGGGCAGCAGCCCGCGGGGCTCCAAGGAGTAACGTCATGTCATTATCTGGCGTACAAGAGCTGCTTTCCGAGTTCGTCCCCGCGCTGTTCGGCGCGCTCGCCCTCGGCATCCCAATTGCGATTGCGATCATCTGGATCTGTTCCTGAGCGGGAGGATGTCGGTCAGGATTGCCGAAATGGCGCGCTCGGAAGGATTCGAACCTCCGACCTTCGCAAACGCCCACCGCGCGAGAGGTGGGCGTTTGCCTCTGAGCGATCAGTCCTTCTTTGGTGGAAGCGGAGCCGCTGTCAGCATCC
>JBEVLH010000022.1:0-13622 GCA_040509255.1 Hyphomicrobium sp.
GAGCCCGCTCTCCCTTGCCCGATGTCATGAAGGGCGGCACGAAAACCCGGCCATCGAGAATATCTTGTAAGGCGCCGATGATTTCGTCATCGCCGAGAGATTTTGGCACGTAGCCATTGAGGCCCATCGCGACCGCCTTTACCACATCATTGCGCTGTTCCGATCCGGAGACGATGGCGACGCGAATGCCGGGGTAAGTTTCCTTGACGACGCTGAGGCCTTCGGGCCCCGAGATGCCGGGCATCGCGAGATCGAAAAGCGCGAGTTCGACGTTAGGCGTTTCGGCAAGACGATCGAGGGCTGCGTCGAACGTTGCGGCTTCAATCACCGATCGAAAACCCATGCGATCGCGTAGAAGGAAGCCGAAGCCAGAGCGGTAGAGCCCGTGATCGTCAGCGACCAGAACAGTGCCACGGGGGAGGGCTTCCGTGCTCTTCTCTAAGTTAGCTTGCATTGGTATGTGCTCCGAAATCAGCGTCAAAGCCGGTATGGGAAACTTTGTGAGCTCTCAAAATCGCGCCGAGGCTGGCGGCAATAAGTTCGGGATCAGCGGGTTTGGTAAGCCACCGCCGGCCGGATTTTGCAAGTACGGCCAAGGTCGCAGAATCGGTGCCGCCTGAGAGCAGGACACTCGGAATATCGTCGTCGAATTTTGCTGCCATCCGCTTGATGAATTCAAGCCCCGTTTCCGAGCCGCGCAGATCAAAGTCGAGCACGGCGGCGTCGATCACCAAGCCGCTGTCGAGCGCCGCCTCGGCGTCCTGATTGCTGCGGTAACCGAAGACGACATTGCCGCGGTCCTCCAAGTCTTTCGTTAGCGCAGCGACGATCAGCGGGTCGTCGTCCAGCACGAGGATGCGCATACCGTAGATGCTTGGAAGGGGGATGGAGGGCGGTTCGGGACTATAACTTTGTTCGATGATGGCGGAGTCCGGTAGCACAACGGTGAAGCGGGAGCCTGATCCCGGCCATGAGGCGACTGCGATCTTCATGTCCAGGAGCTCGGCGTAGCGACGTGCGATCGACAGGCCAAGGCCGAGGCCGTCGTTGACGCCGTAGGCGCGCTGGTCGGCGCGCGAAAATTCTTCAAATATTTTCTCGCGCCGATCCTCGCTGAGGCCTGGGCCGGTGTCGCAAACGTCGATGACGCGTTTGCCGTCGCGGTAGCGAGCACCGAGGATGACGCCGCCATGCTTGGTAAACTTCATGGCGTTGGAAACGAGATTACGGATGATGGTCTCGAGAAGGGCGGCGTCAGTCTCGATGACCCAGTCGCGCGACCGGCTCAAGAACTTGAGGCCGTTCTGCTCGGCTTCGGCGCGCGATCCGACAGAGATGCGTTCGATTACAGCCGTAATGGACACCGGCGTTTTCGTCGGCTCGATCAGTTTGGCATCGAGGCGGGAGACATTGAGCAAAGCATCAAACATGCCTTTGAGTCCGCGCAAGCCTTCTTCCATCTGGGCGACCAGGGTTGTCGCCTCGTTGCCGTAGACGCGCCGCGACAGAGCGCGGGCGAACAAGGTCAAGGCGTGGAGAGGCTGACGCAAGTCATGGCTGGCGGCGGCGAGAAAGCGGGATTTGGCTTCGGTCGCGCTTTCGGCTGCGGCTTTGGCGCGCTCAAGGCCGATGTTCTGTTCGGCCAGCCGCTGCGTACGTTCCTGCACTTGGCTCTCGAGCGACTGGTTGGCGGCAGCCAGCGACGCCCGCTGCGCATCGAGTTCACGGACCAGAGATCGTAGCGACTGAGAAAGCGAGCGGGCCTCCTGATAGCCGCCAACCTCGGAAAATTCGAGCTTCTGGCCGCGGCGCAACCGGTCGGCCGTGTCGGCAAGCTGTAGCAACGGCCACGACAGCTTGCTCGCCAGAATCCAGGCGAGGGCTGCGGCGATGGCCGCGAACAGTGCGCCCGATATCACAATAGTTTTTTGCAGGCTGCGAACCGGCGCAAAAGCCAGCTTTTGATTTTCCCGGACGAGAACGATCCAGTTCAAGCCAGTGTAAGAACGATACCCGTCGCTCTTTGAAAAGCCGGTGACGTATGATTTCTGGTCGGGCCAATGCTCGATTGCAAAACTGGCGTTGCCCGGACGCGCTGCGCGAATGCTCGGAAGGTCGAGGGTTTTGCCCGTGATGTCGTCGGGACCAAACAATACCTGCCGCGCCTCGTTTAGAACGATGACGTCGGCGGGGATGGCATCCTTCATGCTGCCAAGCAAAGTATCGCGCACTTCCTCGGCCCAATCCGCGCTCAGCGTCGCGCCGAGAACGCCAAGCGTCTGATTGTTGTCGGAAATGGGAACCGCGAGGTCGATGAAATCGGACGCGCCCTGGCCTTCGTGGGGAATGCGCGTCGCGATCGTAGAGCCGGGACGCTTGACGTCGCCGACGTAGGCTTCTTCGAGGCCGCGCTTGAACCACGTCTGATCCTTGACGTTGCGGCCTTCGTACTCGCTGCCGGTGGCGCTCAAAATCTTGCCGTCGGTATCGGCAAAGCCAATCCAGGAGTAGTCGGAATAGGCGCTCTGAAACCGTTCAAGCGAGGCGCGGAGAGCTTGCGGCGAGTCCGTCTTTTGCAGGAGTCTGCCGAGTGCTGCCATGTTGTCGAGCGATTGCAACCGTTCGAACATTGCGCGGTCGAGCTTGTCCTGCATTTCATCGGCGAGCAGTGCCAGCGACTGGCCGATCTCCTGCTCGAGGCGCGTGACCGCGTTGTGCCCGACGACATAGGACACGGCAATGGTCAGCAGAAGCGATACGACCGAGATCGCCGCTGCAATCAGCACCTTCAACGAAACTCGGCGCATCGAAGCTCGCAATTTTGCTGTGTCAACCGCAGGCAGCCTCGGACCTAATCGCGGCAGATATCAAGCTGGGATTTCTTAAACTATCGAAAGGGAAGCCTAGGGAGCTTCGACCATTTAGCGCTGACGGGCGGGCAATAGGCCATAAAGCCTAGTGGAAGCCATTGAGATAGTTCGCAGGGCTGAATGGTTTCACCAACTCAACGGGCGCACAGATGTGGGGCCAAGCGGATCCATAGCCCTATCGGCATGGTCTCTCACGTTAGGCGGGTCCGCTTTAGTATGGAGCGTGCGCCGTCCCTCACCCACCAAGCGCCGCTTCAATTGCCGGGGCCCGGCTTAACCCCCCAAGTCGGGCCCCCCTTCTTCGCCGCTCACATTTTGAGTTGTCGAATGGTCACGCCGATCGGTGATCGCTAGGACGCGAGCTTCCGTCGTGCCGCGATCTGCGTCGGCAACGGCTTTGGTGTCTGAGCACCATCCTGCAACGCTTGTTGCGCGCCGGTGCGGAAGAGATCAGCAAGTGCGAGAAAGAGCGCCTCACGCGCGGAGCTTTTCCGCCAGCACATCGCGATCTGCCGGCTTGGATTGGAATCGCTGAAGCGCAATACGTGCACACCGCCTTGCGAGAAGCTCTGATTGAGTGTCGCAAGCTCGGGAAGCAACGTCATGCCAACCTCGGCGCTCACCATCTGCCGCAAGGTTTCCAGGCTTGTCGCTCGGAAAGACGAACGCTCGACGGCACCTGAAAATCCGCACACCTCGAGCGCCTGATCACGGAGACAATGACCTTCCTCAAGCAGCATCAGATCATGATCGACGAGTTCACCGATGCCGATCTCGTCGCGGCGTGCAAAGGCATGGCTGGCCGGGACCGCCAGCAGGAACCTCTCATCGAATAGAAATTCGACGCGGAGCTGGGCATCACTGACCGGGAGCGCCAGGAGGGCAGCATCGATCTCGCCGTCGCGGAGTCGGGCGATCAAGCTGCTGCTCTTTTCCTCGATCAGCAGGAGCTCAAGATTTGCAAAGCGCTTGCGGATGGACGGCACCACGTAGGGAAGGAGATAGGGTCCGAGCGTCGGGAAGATGCCAAGGCGAACGCTGCCGGCCTCCGGATTCTTGTTCTGCTGGACACTGTCTTTAAGCTGCTGAATTTCGAGGAGAATGCGGCGTGCCCGCTCGGCAGCTTCGTGCCCGTAAGACGTCAGGATGACGCCACGCGAGTCTCGCTCGACTAGCGCGATGCCCAGTTCGTCTTCGAGTTTCTTGATTTGCGTCGATAACGTCGGCTGGCTGACGCCGCAGGCTTCGGCGGCACGTCCGAAATGACGATACTTCGCGAGCGCAACCAGATATTCGAGCTCGCGAAGCGTCATAATCTGCGTAGGTCCCGATAAGCTTAGGCGGCTTCGACCTGTTTTTCGTCTGGAGCCGAGATCCGGATAAGGTGGTCGAAGGCTGCAAGAGACGCCTTGGCACCTTCGCCGACGGCGATGACGATCTGCTTGAAAGGGGTCGTGGTGCAATCGCCGGCTGCGAACACGCCGGGCATGGACGTCCGACCGTGAGAATCCACGATGACCTCGCCGTGGGAGGTGAGATCGACACTACCCTTCAGCCAGTCAGTGTTGGGCAGCAGGCCGATCTGGACGAAGATACCGTCGAGGTGAACCATGCGCTTCTCCGCCGTCGTCCGGGTCTCATAGCCGAGACCGGTGACTTTCCCGCCATCGCCGTGAACTTGCGTGGTCTTGACCCCGGTCAGGACATCGACATTCGGCAGGCTGCGCAGTTTGCGCTGAAGGACTTCGTCGGCGCGCAATTTGAAATCGAGTTCGATCAAGGTGACGTGGTCGACAATGCCGGCGAGATCAATGGCGGCTTCGACGCCAGAGTTTCCGCCACCGATGACGGCGACGCGTTTGCCTTTGAAAAGCGGACCGTCGCAGTGCGGGCAATAGGTAACGCCCTTGTTGCGGTACTCGTGCTCGCCCGGCACGCCGAGCTGGCGCCAGCGCGCGCCGGTCGTGACGACGATGGATTTCGACCGTAAAGTGGCACCGTTCGCAAGTTCGACCTCCAGATAAGAACCTTTTCGCGAGAGGCTTTCAGCGCGCTGCAGGTTCATAATCTCGACGCCGTATTCTTTGACGTGCTCTTCCAAGGCGGCAGCCAGATGCGGTCCTTCGGTGTGGCGGATGGAGATGAAGTTCTCGATTGCTGCGGTTTCGAGGACTTGGCCGCCGAATCGCTCGGTGGCGATGCCGGTACGGATGCCTTTGCGGGCGGCGTAGATTGCGGCTGCCGCTCCGGCCGGGCCGCCGCCCACGACGAGCACCTCGAACGGATCCTGGGCGTTGATCTTCTCGGCGTTGCGCGCCGTTGAACCTGTGTCGATCTTCGCCAGGATCTGTTCGGCATCCATGCGGCCTTGTCCGAAGACTTCGCCGTTCAGATAGATCGTCGGCACCGACATGATCTGGCGGTCTTCGACTTCTTTCGGGAAGACGCCGCCGTCGACCGCAACATGCTTGATGCGCGGATTGAGGACCGCCATGAGGTTCAGCGCCTGCACGACGTCGGGACAATTCTGGCAGGAGAGCGAGAAATACGTTTCGAAGGTGTAGTCACCGTCGAGACCGCGGATCTGCTCCATCAGTTCTTGCTCGATGCGTGGCGGGTGACCGCCGACCTGGAGCAGAGCAAGGACGAGAGACGTAAACTCATGGCCGAGTGGGATGCCGGCGAAACGCACGCTGATGTCGTGGCCGGGGCTCGTCAACGAGAATGATGGCGTCCGTTCGGCGCTCTCCTGCTGCTCTATCAGCGTGATTTTGTCGGAGAGGGTCGCGATATCGGTCAGCAGGCTCGCCATCTCGACGGATTTGGCGCTCGAATCGATGGCGGCGCGAATCTCGATCGGACGTACGACCTTTTCGAGATAGCCTTTGAGCTGGGACTTGAGGGCGTCGTCGAGCATTGCGATTTCCTGTTGGAGAATCTGTCTGGGTAACGGTGCGGTTTTGAGGGCCTTCGCACGGGGCGAAGGCCACCAGAGGCGGTTCTAGATCTTGCCGACGAGCTGGAGAGAGGGAGCGAGCGTCTTCTGGCCCTCTTCCCACTTTGCAGGACAAACCTCGCCCGGATGGGCGGCGACGTACTGGGCCGCTTTGACTTTGCGGAGAAGGTCGGCGGCGTTGCGGCCGATGCCTTCGGCGGTCACTTCCATGGCTTGAATGATGCCGCTCGGATCGACGACGAACGTGCCTCGGTCCGCGAGGCCTTCGCCCTCGCGCATGACCCCGAAGTTCCGCGTGATGGTTCCGGTTGGGTCGCCGATCATGGCGTATTTGATCTTGCCGATGGTCTCGGAGCTATCGTGCCAGGCCTTGTGCGTAAAGTGGGTATCGGTCGAGACCGAAAAGACCTCAACGCCAAGCCGCTGCAGTTCAGCGTGGTGATCGGCGAGGTCGCCAAGCTCGGTCGGGCAGACGAAAGTGAAGTCGGCCGGGTAGAAGAAAAAGATGGCCCATTTGCCCTTGATATCGGCATTGGAGACTTCGACGAATTTGCCCTGCTTGAATGCTTGAGCTTTGAATGGCTTGATCTCGGTATTGATAAGAGACATCGGTTGTCCTGGTTGGAATGAAGTGCTTTCGCGCTGCAATATATCCGACCGGTGTCAATAGGAAATTTGGATAAATGTCGCAACTTCAATAGGTTCTTCCTATTGCAGCGATAGGAGCGGATGTGCGTCACATGCGCCCGTGTTCGCAGCTGCGATATTGGGGTGGCATTGCGGGCTTCCGGGAGGACTAGATGGAACGGCGAACTCTCCTCAAAGGTGGGCTGACGCTCTTCGCGTCGACGATGGCGACCGCGGACAATGGCGTTGCGCGCATCGGTCCGGTGTTACCGGACGACGCCAAGTTCATGGCGCTTGCCGTCGAAGAAGCAGCGCAAGCCGAGTTTCCATTCGGCGCGGTGATCGTGAAAAATGGGGAAGTCCTGGCTCGCGGGCACAATCGCACTGGGCCGGACCGAGATCCGACCGCGCACGGCGAGATGGTTGCTATTCGGGTATTTCTGGCGGCGCACGGCCCGGACGCCTTGAAAGGCGCAACGCTCTATACGACGGGCGAGCCGTGCTGCATGTGCATGGGCGCGATCCTGTGGTGCGGGATCGCGCGGCTCGTCTACGCGGTTTCACTCAAGCAGTTGCTGACGAAGTTCGATCAGATTGCGCTTTCGTCCGAAGACGTGGCGCTCAAGGCGACGTTCTCGCCCATCGACATCGCCGGCGGAGTGCTGGATCAGGAGGCGATGCGGCTATTCAAGTGAAGGAGGACGCGGGCAGGTGAGCGAAGTTTCCGCCTAGCCCGCCCGTTGAGTTTTCGCCTTACAACTGCGCAATCGCCGTTTCGGCTTGAATGTCCTTGAGGGCTCCGATCAAGACGTCGATCTCGCCGCAGGTATTATAGAAAGCGAACGAGGGGCGCACCGTCGTCTCCTGACCGAAGCGGCGCAGGATCGGCTGCGCGCAGTGATGCCCCGAGCGCACGGCGATACCGTATTTGTTGAGACGCGAGCCGATCTCCTCACTCGGAACGCCCCGTAGAGTGAGCGAAATGACGCTCGCCTTTTCCGGTGCCGTGCCGATGATGCGGAGGCCGGGAATCTGCACCAGCCGCTCGGTCGCGTAGACGAGCAGCTTGTGCTCGTATTCGGCGATGTTCTGGAGGCCGATGCGCTCGACGTAGTCGATCGCGGCGCCAAGGCCGACGGCGTCAGCGATGTTGCCCGTTCCGGCCTCGAACCTCTGCGGCGATTTGTGGAACTCGCTGCGCTGGAAGGTTACGTCGCGGATCATGTTGCCGCCGCTCTGATAGGGCGGCAGCGAATCCATCAGATCCTTCTTGCCGTACACGACGCCGATGCCAGTCGGTGCGAAGAGCTTATGGCCGGAAAATACGAAGAAGTCGGCGTCGAGGTCCTGTACATCGACCTTCATGTGCGAGACTGACTGGGCACCATCGACCAGGACACGCGCGCCGACGCGGTGCGCCATCTCTATGATGGTTTTCGCGGGCGTGATCGTGCCGAGCGCATTCGAGACCTGCGTGAAGGCGACGATCTTGGTGCGCGAGTTCAGGAGCTTGCCGAATTCATCGAGCATCAGCGCGCCGCAGTCATCGACCGGCGCGACGCGAAGCTTGGCCCCCTTCTCGAGGCAAAGCTGCTGCCACGGCACGATGTTGGCGTGATGCTCGAGATTGGTAATGACGATCTCGTCACCAGGGCCGACATGCTGACGCCCGAAGGTGGCTGCAACCAGATTGACGCCTTCCGTTGCGCCGCGGACGAAGATGATCTCTTCGGACGATCCGGCATTCAGAAAGCGAGCGACCTTGTTGCGGGCGCCTTCATAGGCGTCCGTCGCCCGAGCCGCCAATTCGTGAGCGGCGCGGTGGATGTTCGAGTTCTCGTGCTCATAGAAATACACCAGCCGCTCAATGACGGAGCGCGGCTTCTGCGTAGTCGCGGCGTTGTCGAACCAGATCAGCGGCCGGCCGTTGACCGTTTCGTTGAGGATCGGAAAGTCGCGCCGCACGGCATCAACGTCGAAACCGACGCCGCCGTAGGCAGGCGTGCGCGCGAAAGCTTCATTGCCCGGGACGCCCGTGCTGCCGGCTGGCGAGATAAAGCCGTCGAGGAAGTAGAGGCTTGAGCCGCTGGCGGCTCCGGGAGTGCCAGGAAACGATTCAGCAGAGAGTGGCGCGAGCAACGATTTAAGTTCAGCTTCGAATGGAAGGGCTATCGGATCATAATTCGAAACCGTCCCGCCCGAGTGGGGCGTTTCAATGCCCGTGTGATTGGACAAAGTTGCTGCCGGAGGCGTCGCTGGCGGGGGCTGCGGGAGCGACGACTGCGAGATGCCGGGAAGCGTATCCGCGGACCGTGATTGATCGGGGCGGGACGGGATTCCCTTTGATCCGCCGAAACCTGTGAGCGATGGTCCGGCATCAACGTTGGACGGTAACAGCGGGTCGGTGGCGCGCGTCAGGCCGTTGATGCTGCCGAGGTCGATGACCGAGACGTCAGCCGCCGAAAATGGGGCGGCCGTGATGGGAGCACCGATGCCGGGTTCTGCGTGAATCACAGACGGGGAGGGTGTTGGTCCTGCCAATCCTGCTGCCTGCCCTCCAAGCTCAGTCGGCGACGCGCCGAAGCCAGAGAGCGACGGGCCTGAGGGCGTGGTCGACGGCGACGCCGGGATCACGGCCGCGAAGAGACTGTTGAAGACGTTATCGTCAAAGCGGACGGTATCGAAAGGCGACAAGCTGCCAGGCGTGCCGAGTGTCGACGGAGTTCCAGCGTAGGGCAAAGGCGATGGCGCGGGCGCCGGAAAATCCGGTCTCGACGGTCCGGCGACACCGACGGGCGTCGTCACTCCGAAGCCCGGGAGCGATGGCCCACCAGGCGACGAGAATGATTGGCCAGGAGGGGTCGCGAACAACTCGTTTGCCATTTTCGTCAGAGAGCCGACGTCGGGCAAGCCAGCCGGAGGCTGGCCGCCGATCGCGGGTCCGTTGGCTGCTGCTGCAAGCGAATCGAGGCTTGTAGGGCCGCCGCTCAGATTAGCTGTAGACATGATACTTACCGACCTCGACGTTCTCCAGCACACCAAGCGAATCGTCCGTCAGGACGGCGAGTGAGCAATAGAGAGAGACGAGATAGGAAGCGATCGCCTGGTCGTTGATGCCCATGAAGCGGACCGACAAGCCCTTCGTCAGTTCGCCCGGAAGGCCCGGCTGAAACAGTCCGACGACACCCTGCTTTGCTTCACCGGTACGAATGAGGAGAATGCTGGTTTTTCCGGCCTTGACCTCGATCTTGTCAGACGGGATCAGCGGGATCCCGCGCCACGTGAGGAACGGAGAACCAAATAATGTCACGGTCGGTGGTGGGACGCCGCGGCGCGTGCACTCGCGGCCAAATGCTGCGATCGCTTGCGGGTGGGCAAGGAAGAATGCCGGTTCCTTCCAGACCTTCGTGATCAGTTCGTCGAGATCGTCGGGGGTCGGTGCGCCGGCGCGGGTCTTGATCCGCTGCGATGACACGGCATGAGAAAGCAGCCCGTATTCCTTGTTATTGATCAGCTCGCTTTCTTGCCTCTCCTTCACGATTTCGATGGTGAGGCGGAGCTGCTCTTTGATCTGGTTGTGTGGAACGCTGTAGAGGTCAGAGACGCGCGTGTGGATGTCGAGCACGGTCTGAACGGCGCTCAGAAGGTATTCGCGCGGGTTGTCGACGTAGTCGACGTAGGTCTGGGGAAGGATGCGCTCGTCGCGAAGAGAACAGGCGACTTCGACGCTGTCCTCGTCCTTTACCTTGTTAACGCGGTAGATGCCTGCCTCGACAGGCACCCAGCTCAGGAAATGCACCAGCCATCGCGGCGTGATGCTCGACATCTGCGGGACGGTTTTGGTCGCGTTGGCTAATTGCCGAGCCGCGATATCGCCCAAGGCGGTTTGAACGTCGTCTGCCATAGCTTAATCCACTGCCTATGATGATAATGGTATGAAATTCTCAAATATGCTTATCTGCAAGACAGATATGTGCGTCAACGACGTTATATTGGAATTAGATACCGGCGCCGTGGTCGAACGTCTCACTGTGCGCTTGGGCTTGGACGACTGTGCTGAAGGGCGGCACGCTGCGCGTCAGCCAAACGTTGCCGCCAATCGAGGAAGCACGACCGATGGTGATGCGACCGAGTATGGTCGCGCCGGCATAGATGACCACATCATCTTCGACGATCGGATGGCGCGGCTCACCTTTGACAAGCGCACCTTGCTCATCGACCGAGAAGCGTTTCGCGCCGAGCGTCACCGCCTGATAGATCCGAACGCGCTGGCCGATGATTACGGTCTCTCCAATCACGACGCCGGTGCCATGATCGATGAAGAAGCTGCCGCCGATCTCAGCGCCCGGATGAATGTCGATGCCGGTTTGAGAGTGCGCGAGTTCTGCGATGATGCGAGCCACGACTGGCGCGCCCAGCGAATGCAGCACGTGCGCGATGCGGTGGTAGATCGTTGCTTTGACGCCCGGGAAGCTTAGGAGGACTTCTTCGGTGCTTCGCGCGGAAGGATCGCCGTCGTAGGCGGCACGAATGTCGCTCTCTAGGAGCTCGTAGATTTTTGGAAGCTCTCTCGCAAAATCGTTTACGATTTTTTCGGCCGAGTGCGGCGATCGCTCTTTCGCCGCCCGCGCGTTGTCCACAAAGCCGTGTTCGCGCCTCACCTGTTCGACCAAGAGGTGCAACGCTTCGCTTAGGGTGCTCCCGACAAAAAATGCGAGGCCTTCCTCGCTGTGATCGACGGCGCCGGCATGGCGAGGAAACAACGACGCGTAAAGCCGGTTGACGACCTGTTGCAGCAACTCGGGAGAGGGTATCGGCGACCGGCGGTTGGCAGCAGAAATTACCCTTGCGCTACGGCGACGCGCGTCGCGCAATTCCCCAACAATCTGCTCGATATCCCACGGTACAAGACCACGATCGCCGGCCTCGATTTCATTGTCGAGGCCGGTTCCGAAATCGTCAGGCATATGAGACCCGCTGCTGGACGTTCAAATGACGGGCAATCAATTCTGCTTGGTGGTGATCTGATCGTAGATGCCACCGTCGGCGAAGTGCGTTTTCTGCACTTCGGCCCATGGTCCAATCTCTTTCTCGACGGTGAATGTCCGGATCTCCGGCAAATTCGCGGCTTTGAGAGCCTCGGCGCTCTGCGGGCGGAAGTGATGTTTCGCGATGATCTTCTGTGCGTCGTCGGAAAAGAGGAAATCGAGATAGGCCTTTGCAAGCTTCTCAGTCTTGCGCTTTTCCGCCACCGTCTGGACGACAGCTACGGGCGGTGCTGCCTCGATGCTCAGCGAGGGATAGACGATATCGAAATTACTGCCGTCGACTTCCGCCTTGATCAGCGCGGCCTCGTTCTCGAACGACACGAGGACGTCACCGATGCTGCGTTGGGTGAACGTCGTGGTCGCACCGCGGCCGCCGCCATCGAACACCGGAACGTTCGCAAAAAGCTTCGCAACAAAGTCGCGCGCCTTGTCGTCCGATCCGAATTTTTCCTTGGCGTAGCCCCACGCGGCCAAGTACGTGTATCGGCCGTTACCGGACGTCTTCGGATTGGGGATGACCACCGACACGCCGCTCTTGATCAGATCGTCCCAATCCTTGATACCCTTCGGATTGCCTTTCCTGACGAGGAATACGCTGGTGGTGGTGTAGGGAGCCGCCCCATTGGGGAATTGCTTGCGCCAGTCGCTGCCGACGACGCCCTTCTTCACGAGGAAATCGAGATCCGTCGGTTGATTGAGCGTGACGACGTCGGCTTCGAGGCCTTCAGCTACCGCCTGAGCCTGCTTCGTCGAGCCGCCATGCGACTGCTTTACGGTGACGTCTTCACCCGTCTTGGCCTTCCACGCCGCCGAGAAGGCCGGATCGATGTCTTTATACAGTTCACGCGAAACGTCGTAAGAGGCATTCAGAATGGTCGTTTCTGCTATAGCCGCCGCTGGCGCCACAGACAAAAGTGCCATAGCTAGGCCAAGGCCATTGGCGATGCGTCGGCTGATCATGCAAGTTTTCCTATTTCGATATCCCTTTAGAAACTCCTTGTTCCAAAGTGGCCGCGGTAAGCAAACGAATAAAAAGTAACAAGCTTAGACAGCACTCGCCGGCCTAAGCATTGTCGTTGATAAGCAAAGAAGAATTTGTTTATTCGCGCCTCTGCAAAGACGGATAGCTTTGCGGACATCCCCGGATGTTCGACGCATTAGCCGAGAAGCCTGAGGCCTTTCAACGACATGAATTTTCAGCAGCTCAAGATTATCCGAGAAACCGTGCGGCACAGGTTCAACCTGACCGAAGCTGCGAATGTCCTTTTCACCTCGCAATCGGGCGTCAGCAAGCACATCCGCGATCTTGAAGAGGAACTTGGCGTTGAAATTTTTGTGCGCCACGGGAAACGCCTTTTGGGCCTGACCGAGCCCGGCAAGGAAGTCGTCAAAATCGTCGAGCGGATGCTGGTTGACGCGGACAATCTTTCACGAGTCGTCGCTGATTTTTCCGGCGGTAACGAAGGGCTTCTGCGTGTCGCTACGACCCATACGCAAGCGCGATATACTCTCCCCGCTGTTATCGCGAGGTTCAAAGAAGCCTTTCCCGATGTGCGGCTCAATCTCCAGCAGGCTAGCCCCAAAGATCTTCCGACCATCCTGCTCGAGAGTGGTGCGGACATCGCGATTGCGACCGACACGCTCGACGATCATCCCGGTATTATCGCGTTTCCCTATCACACGTGGGACCACGCCGTGGTCGTTCCCCGCGGCCACCCGCTGGCGAAGGAAAAGTCGCTGACCCTCGCGGCCCTCGCGGAATGGCCGATCATCACCTATGACGAAGGTCTGACGGGTCGAAAACGGATCGACGAAGCCTTCGAAGCCGCCGGACTAACGGCTGATATTTCGATTACGGCTCTCGATGCCGATGTGATCAAGGCGTATGCGGAACTCGGTATGGGGGTCGGGATTATTTCATCCGTGGCCTATGATCGCGACTATGACCGGAAACTCGTCAAGTTGAATGCGCCGGGCGTGTTTCAACAGAGCACGTCGAGCATTGCCATTCGCCGCGGACGGCTGTTGCGCCGCTATGCCTATCGGTTCATCGAGCACTGCAATCCGGCCATCACGGAGGAAGCGATAAGATCGGCCGACGCCTTTTGATACTCCGATCGG